>PKCL01000016.1 GCA_002862165.1 Planctomycetaceae bacterium | reverse complement strand
CGAGGGCTGAACGCAATACCTTTTTCATCTCGAAGATGAACAAAAACACGATCAGTAATTTTTGGATTACCCCCAAAGCAACAATCTCCTTGATCTCGTACAAGTAAAAATTGACGAATGCCAAATTGTTTTTTCCCAGGATACATATAGCCTTTGAGGAGTACTTTACGCTCATCAAGAGCTCGAGCCGAGTCCGTTATTGATGTTGCCGGCAAACCCGCAGCGGGTTCCAATAATCCAAAATGGATTCTCTCAAATCCTTCAGGAAGTTCTGTGGCATAGACCCATGTCAAATAGGAAAATCCTCCGACAAAACAGATCAAAGAAAAAAAAGTCGCTATTTTCGAGAGCCGCGAACCAGTAAGAACGTCGGGACGTTTAAAAATGTCCTGTAGAGCGACTAGACCTAAACAAAAACCAACTGCCGGTACAACCAAAAGCCACCAGTCAATAAACGCAAGTGGCGAGAGGAAAGCGAGCGTTGCTGCAGCAATTGCGGTTCCAGCCAATGCTTTGTATGAATGATCCTCATTGTTTCCAGACGCGCGTTTAGTAGCTGTTGGAGGATTATCAAAAAGTCCTTTTTTCATGACTGCTATATCGCGACTGGTGTTTTCTAGCCAGAGGCCTCCGAGTTTCCTGACTGGAGAAGATAACGAGATAAGAAGGCTATAATTACAACAAGAATAAACCAGGAAAACCAACGTATCAAAGGTGGTTTTAAGCGGTTATTTTCTGGTATGGAAACTTTCATATCACTTAATTTGGCATCTGCTACTGGCTTTGACCCTTTGCTTAGAACTCTTGAGCTATCTGTGGTGGCATCGTCGGCAACGACATCAGCCACTTGGACGGGCGATTTTGGAAGATCCACAGGTGGGTCATCTTCGGTAGCTGTCGTGAGACCAGCAAGACCAGCAAGGGTCGCCGCTCTTCGAACAGCCTCGGGGTCTATTTCACGAAGTTTTATTAACGCCACTGCCGCCTCGGGAAGCGGACATGCTTTCATATAGTTCACTATAGGTTCGCGTACAAAAATATTTTCTGGTTTCGCGTCGGCATAAATAGTGGTTAGCTTTTTAATTACTGACCAATCTTGCCAGCGGGCAAGATCAGCAATCACGAGGTCAGCTAGTTTGGGTTCATTGAGTAATAAACGCAAGGATTCCAAAACACGTTCACGCGGTATTGTTTCTGATTCTTCTCCAAGGAAGCGAAGTGCCATCACTGCTGCATAGGTCTCTGTGAAAGGAATTTCTCGAGAACTTCGGTTAAGAAAAAGCGTATCAATGAGGTCGAGGCCGGTCGGTCCAATGAGAACAACGTAGCAGGCAATGAGTGCATCTAAACCACTTCGCAGGTCTGATGAGTTTTCACCGAGATTTTCTCCAAGAAGAATTTCTTCAATTTTTGTTGCATCAGCCGGTGTGCCACAGATACCAAGCATCGTGGCGTATAAACGCCTTCTGTTTGAGGGAATATCTGGTGTCTCTATCCAATGAAGCAGTGCCGTCGGGTCCATACGGGTTTCAAGGCCACGCACATCATCGTATGGTGCGATCGCAAATTCATCATATGCATCTCGAGCAAGGACATCATCCTTGTCTTCGAGATATTGTTGAAAAAATGCAAGGCGATCAGAACCAGATTCTGGGAGTTGATCTAGTTTTTTCAGATACGCAACAGCACGTCTTTCTATGGCAATTGGATTTGACCAGATGAAGTCGGGTGCTTCAATTCCCATAACAAGATAAAGGCCTCCTGGCGTAGTGGCCTCGAGCATGATTGCATGAATTAGTTTTTCTCCAGCAATAAAATCAGATGCAAGGAGTATGTCTTCTCCTTTTAGAGCATCGATAACTTCAAATTTTGCTTGTGGTAAAGGTCCCTCAGCATTCGGTCCCAGTGCAGAAGGAAGAGGTGGCTCAACAAGGCGGGCAATAACAGCGACTTCACTTTGATTGATCTCCTGTGCAAAAGTCAGAGAGACTGCAGCACAAAAAGGACAGGCACGTGACTGCTCTATGACTACACAGAATACCAAACTGATCGCAAGCATCAGGAAGGAGACCCGAGTAGGAACAAGGACAGAAATTCGCATGCTCTTAGTATATAAGACTCACCATGATCCTGACCGAAGGATACGAGAATGCGAGCATTTTTGCATTTTAGCCTTAGCCGAGCCATCGAGAGACGTCTGTCCGGTAAGCAGCTACAGCCGGCAGTAATGCCGCTAGAATTGCGAGCACAATGAGGAAAGGCACGAGGAGTATTTCAGTTGTCGTATATGAGAAAAGACCTACCGAAACACCAGCATTGGTTGCTATCCATGGCCCAATGAGTCCGACTGTACCGTGCCCGAGTAGCCAACCGATGATCCCTCCACCAACGGCGAGAAGAATGGCCTCCATGAGGACAGTTGCCAAGACAACACTTCGACGCGCCCCGAGTGCTCTCATGATTGCCACGTCTCGGCTTCGCTCAAGAGACGATCCGACCATACTCACCAGGATACCAATAGCAGACACAATGACGACAAGAGTTGTCACTAACAGTAGTAGCAACTCAAGAGGTGTCACAAAAAGATCAAGAAGTACTCGAATTTCAGCAATTGGTAGTGCTGCTTGTGCATCGCGTCCCTCATTAATGGCATTCCTGAGACCCATTGCTGTTAGCTCCGCAGGAAGACCAGGAAGAGCGGCTGTTTCAAGTAAAATGGCAGTCACTTCGCGTTGATTGAATGGAAGAAGTCCTTCACCTGCAAATGTGTCTTCGGCTGCTTGAGGTTCCTGCGTCATATCAGTGGAATCTATTGGCTTGGCATGTCCATCCTGAAGGTAAAAGCCTTCCATGTTTACAAAGACGCCACGATCAATGGGAGTATCTGTTCTGGCAAGAATTCCAACGATCTGAAATGGGTCATGTACTTTGCCATCATCAGCCCCATGAGTTGGTGCAATTTCATTATTGACTCGCAGGTTGAGCGTGCGTGCAACCTGGCTTCCTATAACAGCACTGTAAAGATCCTGGTCACGAAAGTTAGATCCTGCTGAAAACTCAAACTGTTCGCCATTTCCGCGGTTGAGTCGATCAAAATACGTAGCATTTGTACCGATCACTCGGTGACCTTGGTAGTAATCACCCATACATATGGGAACAGCAGTCTGGGTACTTGTTGCCCAAATACCATCTTTGTTGTCAGGCCGTTCGCTGGCTGGCAAAAATTTTGCATATGTTGCCCATGAAATGTTTTCAATTGGCTTACTGATGAAATACACACTGTTTAGCACAAGCTGAAGAGGACTGCCTTTTGCCCCAACGATCATGTTGTATCCCAAACCAGCACCAGATTCGAAGGCTTGTTTGACAATGCCACCTGTTACCAAGGTCGCCACAACAAGCGCAACACCAAGAGCCATCGACAATGCGGTGAGGCCACTGGTGAATGTTCGTTGTCTAATATTGCGCCAAGCGATGCCAAGCAGACTCATCAACGTACCTCATTCGTTGTTGGATGGACGGCAACAGCCCGATTAAAATTTTCTAGTCGGTACCGTATTGGAAACTGTTTTGCGATTTCAGGGGCATGCGTGACAACGAGAAGTGCAACGTTTTCGTCTTGGCATGTCGTCTGCAAGAGATCAATCACCTGTTGTTGATGAGCAGGATCGATACTTGCAGTTGGTTCATCGGCAAGAAGGATACGTGGACGATTCGCAAGTGCTCGAGCGACTGCAACACGTTGCTGTTGGCCAATACTCAGGGCAGCAGGTTTATGGTGGAGACGGTCAGCGAGACCAACTGATTCAAGGAGTGATTCTGCACGAACTTTGTCAGCAACAGCTGATCCAAAGCTCATTGCAACGAGAACATTCTCGAGAGCAGTGAATCCAGGTAGTAAATTAAATTGTTGAAAAATGAGACCAACTCGATCAGCACGAAGTCGATCCCGCTGTGACTCAGCGAGTTTTACAATATCGAGTCCACTAATGAGAACGTGGCCGCTGTCGGGACGCGAAATACCGGAGATGACATTTAATAGTGTCGACTTCCCAGATCCACTCTGACCTTCGAGTGCGACAAGCTCACCAGCATCGATATGAAATGAGGGGATATCGAGAATAAGAAGAGGGTCACCGCCTGGCATAACAAAAGATTTCTTGATGTTCTGCAGTTCAAGTACGACAGGCGATCCATCTTTATTTTTGGTAATTGTCGGTGTGTGTTTCATGACCAAAGAATCGCTGGAAGATGATGTGTTGTCAAAAGGAATTTTTCTAGGAGACCATTGCTTTACAAGGTCACGAGTTTTGGAAACTCTTGGAGGACAGGATAGACGAACACGTAAATTTCACAAGATTCTGTCGGCAGGAACTTTTGATTTGTGTCATGGTGCGACAAAACCTGTAGGTGATTGAGTAGGAGTTGGTGCGCGTGTATAGTTCGGCCGGTGAAGATTTCGGTGATCGTGCCCGAAGGCACTTTAATAACTGCTGTTCTGATAACTCGTTAAAGGAGTTTTGCTGTGTCCATTCGTGTTGGCATTAATGGTTTTGGTCGTATTGGACGTCTTACATTTCGAGCAATTCATGAAAAATTCGGCCTCGATGGTGAAGTGCAGATCGTTGCCCTCAATGACCTGACAGACGCCAAGACGAATGCTCATCTTTTAGAGTTCGATTCAAATTACGGCCCATTCAAGGGAACTGTTGCAACTGATGGGAATGACATCGTTGTTGATGGCCGAACTATCAAGGTGTTCGCAGAGCGTGATCCAGGAGCAATTCCATGGGGATCAGAAAAAGTTGATATTGTTGTTGAGAGTACCGGATTTTTCACAGATGCAACCAAGGCGGTTGCTCATAAGCGAGATAGTGTGAAAAAAGTGGTCATTTCAGCTCCAGCTAAAAATGAAGATCTCACGATTGTGCTCGGTGTCAATGATGGTGTGTACGATCCATCGAAGCACCATGTTATATCGAATGCATCTTGCACGACGAATGGACTTGCGCCTGTCGCAAAAGTACTTCATGAGACGTTTGGTATTGATCGGGGCTTGCTCACGACTGTTCATGCCTACACAGCTTCTCAGAAAACTGTCGACACAGCTGCCGGGAATCTTCGAGATGCCAGGGCCGCGGCGCTCAACATTGTTCCAGCCGGAACGGGAGCTGCAAAGGCAGTTGGCCTCGTGATACCTGAATTACAAGGCAAGTTTACCGGCATGGCTTTTCGAGTACCGGTCCCAACTGTGAGTGTTGTTGACTTCACAGCGACCCTCAATAAAGAGGCATCACCGGAAGCAATCAATGCTGCCATGAAAACAGCAGCAGAAGGTCCACTTAAGGGCATCCTCAGGTATTCTGAGCAACTGTTAGTTTCGACAGATTTGCGAGGGGA
>PKCL01000225.1 GCA_002862165.1 Planctomycetaceae bacterium | reverse complement strand
TGGGGTGATCTCCCGGGCTTCACAACAACGTCCGGTATCAAAACCCCAAACATTGATCGCCTTATTAAAGAAGGAACAAAGTTCAATGACTTCTATGTTGCGCAAGCAGTTTGTACTGCCTCTCGCGCTGCACTTATGACGGGATGCTACGCCAACCGCGTTGGGCTTGAAGGGGCATTAAACCACACAAGCACGACAGGCATTTCACCAGATGAGGAACTTCTCCCAGAACTTCTCATCAGGGCGGGATATGCAACTGGCATGTTTGGCAAGTGGCATCTTGGCCTTCCTCCATTTTTCGCCCCTTCGAAAAATGGTTTCCAGGAATGGCTTGGTATTCCTTATTCAAATGACAACACAAAATATCATCCTGTACTGGCAGACTCTATGCCACCACTCCCACTCTACGATAGCAACACTGTTATTGAAACAGATCCCGACCAGCGTCTGTTTACCAAACGACTTACTGATCGCTCTGTGAATTTTATCAAGAAGAACAAGGATCAGCCTTTCTTCTTGTATGTACCTCACATCATGCCCCATGTGCCGATCTTTGCATCAGATAAATTTCGAGGAAAATCAACCCGAGGATTGTACGGAGATGTGATTGAAGAAATCGACTGGTCTGTTGGTGAAATTGTGAAAGCGATCGACCAGTATGAACTCACTCACAACACACTGGTTATCTTTACGAATGACAATGGCCCATTCTTAAGTTACGGCACACATGCGGGTCAGTCTGGTGTTCTTCGGGGTGGCAAACTCACAACATTCGAGGGTGGCGTGCGAGTACCAATGGTAGCTCGATGGCCGGGTACAATACCCGCAGGACGGACATGTATTACTCCAATTATTTCAATCGACCTTCTACCAACATTTTGCCACCTAGCTGAAGCACCTCTGCCGCATAAACCAATTGATGGCATGAATATCACCGAAGTTCTTCAAGGATCAGCGAATACTGTCGACCGGCAAACCGGGCTCGTATTTTATGCTGGAAGTGAGCTTCAGGCTCTTCGAGATGGGAAATGGAAGATCCATTTCCCCCACAAATATCTTGTCATCAACGGAGAAACAAGAACTGATGGCAAGCCTGCGGGGTTTGGTCGCCTTGCACCGCAGTCAATTAGTAACAGTGGTATTGAAGGCATCGCCAGCAGGCATGGCTATGTGGTACGCGAACTACCACTATCACTCTATGACCTGAGCACTGATATCAGCGAGTCCAAGAACGTAGCTTCTGATCATCCCGAAATCGTTGAGAAATTAGGTGCTCTTGCTGACCGGTACCGCAAAACCCTTGGCGACAGTCTTCACAACATGAAGGGAACACAAAACCGACCAGTCGGGCGAAACGATAAAACCGAATAACACCAATACCTCTTTGATATCCTGTGCGACACACAAACCCCATCACAAACCCTGACTTTCTTCTCTCAACTGATGCTGCAAAAGAGCTCTACGCAGCCGCAGGTAACGAGCCCATTTATGACTACCATTGCCACCTTTCTCCAGAGGAAATTGCAGGAGATAAACAGTGGACAAACCTTACAGACATTTGGCTTCGTGGGGACCACTACAAATGGCGTGCTCTGCGCGCTGCTGGCGTTCAGGAAAAGTACATTACTGGAAATGCAACAGATCTTGAAAAATTCTGTGCGTTTGCGGAAACGATGCCCAAGCTCTTACGGAATCCATTATGGCATTGGAGCCACCTCGAGCTGTCGCGAGTGTTCGGTATTCATGATGTTCTTGATTCTTCATCCGCCCAACACATTTGGGAAAACGCGAATGCACAGCTGGAAAAAATCTCGGCTCAATCATTGTTGAAGCGTTTTCGAGTCGCAGCTATCGGAACAACAGACGATCCATGCGACAGCCTTACGCATCATGTAAATATCGCGAACAGCACTCTAGAAACCAGGGTATACCCAGCTTTCCGTCCCGATAAAGCACTTACGGTAAACCAACCAGAGGTCTTTCAGGATTGGATCAAACGACTCGAACAAATTGTTGGTTTTTCATGCAAAGATTTTGATGCGTTTTTGAAAGCGATCGCGAGCCGCCACAACTTTTTTCATGGCCTTGGAAGCCGCCTTTCAGATCATGGCCTCGCCCAATGCTTCGGTAGGGGTGGCACAAAAGATCAAACGAAAAAAGTCTACGACGCTGCCATTAAAGGAGACGCCGTCTCAGATGAAGAACTTCAGGCCTATCGTGGCTACATGATGGTCTACTTTGGTGAACTTGACGCACAAAAAAAGTGGACAAAGCAACTCCATCTCGGTGCATTTCGAAATACAAACAGTCGTGGGCTTCAACAACTTGGACCTGATGCTGGCTATGATTCCATTGGTGATTTGCCACAAATGGAAATGCTTATCGGATACCTAGACGAATTAGACAAACGACATTCCCTTCCAAAGACAGTTCTTTACAACCTCAACCCTTCAGATAATTATGCCATCGCCGCTGCTTGTGGAAACTTCCAAGGGGATGGCATTGCCGGCAAGATACAGTTCGGCAGTGGCTGGTGGTTCCTTGATCAACTTGATGGCATGCGTTGGCAGATCAACACCCTCTCTCAGATTGGTCTGTTGACCAATTTTGTTGGAATGCTCACCGATTCACGGAGTTTTCTATCGTACCCAAGGCATGAATATTTCCGTCGACTTCTATGCAGCATTATCGGAAATGATATTGAGCAAGGATTACTACCGAACGATGTAGCAGCAATGAAAGATATGGTCTGTCGTATAAGCTATCGTAACGCAGTCCAATATTTCGACATGGAACCAGGTAACGTCTGACTGACATCTGACCAAGCATGAAAAAATCTCAAACCGCCAACAATACGCTGGGCGAAGTACGTACAGAGGACGCCACCAAAACACTCATTTAGGAACAGGGGTACCCATGACCCGAATTCTTCTCACTCTTCTCCTTGCAACATGTGCACTGGAGGAAATTAAAGGTTTGGCCGCCGGCCCATTATCCAACACTGGTCCATTATTCAACATAAGACAACGCAGAACTCAACGGATAAAAACCTTACGGCCAGAAAATACTTGGCAAGCCTCTGTCACCAGAAACCTAAATGAAGAGGATTCCACTACAAAGCCACCGCAAAACAACGTACCCCCTCAGGGCTTTGTTTCTTTGTTTAACGGCAAGGATTTAACCGGCTGGTATGGTTGGGCCACACAAGACCCGAATGACTTCAAGAACATGGCACCAGAGGAGCAAGTTGCCTACAAACAAAAATCAATTACCGGTGGGATTCTCAACAAGAAAGGTATTGATGTGGGTGATCACATTAATGCCCACTGGCGAGTTGTAGATAATGAAATCGTGAATGACGGGAAAGGCCTCTACCTCACAACTGACAAAGAATACGGGGACTTCGAACTCCTAGTCGACTATACCATGCAGCCCCTTGGTGACAGTGGAATCTATCTTCGCGGCATCCCACAAGTCCAGATATGGGATTCGACTGAAGAAAAAAAATTCAAGTTAGGTGCAGATCGAGGGTCTGGTGGACTCTGGAACAACAAACGAGAAGAAGGTAAATACCCCCTTGCTTTGATGGACCGTCCTTTCGGCGAATGGAACCATTTCAGGATTAAGATGATTGGTGAACGAGTAACCGTTGACCTGAACGGAAAAACTGTTGTCCAAAATGCTGTCATGGATAATTTTTTTGCGCACCGAAAAAACAAAGGCGAGGGACGTAAAGCAAACGGTTTCCTTGTTGATCCTGTACCACCCAGAGGTCCAATTCAATTACAAACACACGGTAGTGAAATCCGATGGCGAAACATTTTCATACGACAAATCTCACCAGATGAAGCCGATGATTACCTACGATCACAAAATGACAAAGGTTTCATCGAGCTGAATAATGGACAGAATTTGTCAAACTGGCAAGGAGCAACTGACAGCTATGAAATTCATAAGGGCAACATCACATGCAAGCCAGGCATGGGTGGAGATCTTCTTACAAAAGCAATCTTCGGTGATGCCATCGTCCGCATTGAGTTCAAACTTCCAACCGCCGGCAATAATGGAATCGCATTACGAGTTCCAGATGGTGGGGACAGTGCCCATGATGGCATGGAAATTCAGGTTATTGATGATGCAGGCTATAACACCAGAATGACTTCTGCAGGCCAGCCAGAACTTAAAGACTACCAGCATCACGGCAGCCTTTATTTTTGTGTTGGTGGCAAGCAAGGCTATTTGAGACCAACGGGTGAATGGAACTTTGAAGAAATCGTTATTCAAGACCAAAGATTAATTGTGAAACTCAATGGCACATGTATTCTTGACGTGCAACTTGACACTCTTGATCGCAGCAAAATGAACCATGTGCCTGGAGGACTTGACCGGAAAGATGGCTATATCGGCCTCGCGGGCCATAATGATCCGGTGGAGTTTCGTAGCTTCAAGGTGAAACGAATACATGATGGATAGCGAATTACGAACGATGATAAAAACGGAGAAACAACCATGAAATTTCCTCTACTGCGATATGACTTGATCTGCTTGATTCTTTTTTCTTCGGGAATCGTTCTCACTCATCCGAGAGAGCTACAGTCGGCAGATTCTCCAGACGTTCAGAATGATCAACTTGGACACTCCGATGCTCAAAAAATAAAAATCATCAAGAATATCTCTTACGCAGACACCGACAATCCCCGACAACAATTAGATCTTTTTCTTCCCAATACTCGAATGAGTGATGATCCCCTCCCAGTCATAGCATTTATTCATGGCGGTGGGTGGAGAAAAGGTAGTCGCCGCAGTGGCCTTCAGTTTTTAGCCCCTCTCGTCAGTACTGGAAAGTATCTCGGAGTCTCGATTGGCTATCGACTTACAGACGAAGCTACATGGCCGGCTCAAATATATGATTGCAAGGCAGCCATTCGTTGGCTTCGCGCGAATGCAAAAACATATCATGCTGATCCAGCAAAAATAATTGCTGTTGGAACCTCGGCGGGGGGACACCTTGTTGCCATGCTTGGAACATCTGGTGATGTCGTGACCCTTGAAGGAAAGATCGGTACGTCACTTAATAGCAGCAGCCGCGTATGCGGCGTTATTGATTTTTTCGGTCCAACGAATCTCACAAACATGGGCGGGTTTCATAATAATCCGGACTCCCCAGAATCACTGCTACTTGGTGGTCCGCTTCTTGAGCAAAAAGAAGTTGCTATGGCAGCCTCACCAATTCACTATTGCTCAAAAGATGACCCACCTTTTTTGATAATTCATGGCACAGATGACAAACTGGTTCCTTTTGACCAGTCTTCTCAACTCCATAAGTCACTTCAAGATGCCGGTGTCTCGACCAGACTCATTGCAATTGAAGGTGGTGGCCATGGTCGCCTTCAATCGAAGGAACTC
>PKCL01000226.1 GCA_002862165.1 Planctomycetaceae bacterium | reverse complement strand
CACGGTATGTAAGCCGGTATACGAAACTCGTGAGCAATGCTACACGGTGTGCAAGCCAGTATATGAGACACGAACGAAGGAAATTCCTTACACGGTGTGTAAGCCGGTATACGAAACTCGTGAGCAGTGCTATACGGTGTGCAAGCCAGTGTATGAGACACGAACAAAGGAAATTCCTTACACGGTGTGTAAGCCGGTATACGAGACTCGTGAGCAATGTTACACGGTGTGCAAACCAGTGTATGAGACACGAACGAAGGAAATTCCTTACACGGTATGCAAGTCAGTATACGAAACTCGTGAGCAATGCTACACGGTGTGCAAGCCAGTGTATGAGACACGAACGAAGGAAATTCCTTACACGGTATGTAAGCCAGTATACGAAACTCGTGAGCAATGCTACACGGTGTGCAAACCAGTGTATGAGACACGAACGAAGGAAATTCCTTACACGGTATGTAAGCCGGTATACGAAACTCGTGAGCAATGCTACACGGTGTGCAAGCCAGTATACGAGACACGAACGAAGGAAATTCCTTACACGGTGTGTAAGCCGATCTGGGAAACACGAGAACGTGATGTTTGTCATACCGTTTGTAAGCCAGTTCATTACACAAAAACAGTAAAGGTCTGCAAAGGACACTGGGAAACTGAGAAGTGTGAGATTCCGGGACCTGTGGTTACCAAGTGTGTTCGTCAGCCTGGTTGTTGGGAGTCTGATTGTTCTGGGAGACGGTGTTATCATCCTGGGCCAGTAAAAAAGATTCAGGTTCAATGTCCATCACGAACAATTTGTAAAAAAGTTTGGGTTCCGGAAATTTGTGAAAAACACATTGATTGCGTCCGCTATGAGCGTGAAACCATTGTGAACAAACGTTGTTATAAAGTCTGCAAAATGGTTCGTGAACAACGGGTCAAGACGTCGTGCTACAAGGTCTGCAAGATGGTTCCTGAACAACGAGTGCGAACGTATAAGGTCTGCAAGATGGTGCCTGAGCAACGAGTGCGAACATGCAGCTACAGGGTCTGCAAGATGGTTCCTGAGCAACGAGTGCGAACGTATAAGGTCTGCAAGATGGTCCCTGAGCAGCGAGTTCGAACCTGCTGCTATAAGGTGTGCAAGATGGTCCCTGAGCAGCGAGTGCGAACATATCAGGTGTGCAAGATGGTGCCTGAGCAACGAGTTCGAACCTGCTGCTATAAGGTGTGCAAGATGGTTCCCGAGCAACGAGTACGAACATATCAGGTGTGCAAGATGGTGCCTGAGCAACGAGTTCGAACCTGCTGCTATAAGGTTTGCAAGATGGTTCCCGAGCAACGAGTGCGAACATATCAGGTTTGCAAGATGGTTCCCGAGCAACGAGTACGAACCTGCTGCTATAAGGTGTGCAAGATGGTTCCTGAGCAGCGAGTACGAACGTATCAAGTGTGCAAGATGATTCCCGAGCAACGAGTACGAACCTGCTGCTATAAGGTGTGCAAGATGGTTCCTGAGCAGCGAGTACGAACGTATAAGGTTTGCAAGATGGTTCCTGAGCAGCATGTAAAGACATGCTCTTATCAGGTGTGCCGAATGATTCGTGAAGAGCGATGTCGTGAAGAATGTTACAAAGTCTGCAAGATGGTGAAAGAGACGCGGACAAAGCAAGTGCCGTACTGTGTAACGCGGCCAGTTCATTACACGAAAACCATTGATGTTTGTCGGATGGTGCCGAAGAAGGTTGCATACACCGTGACCAAATGCGTCCCCAAAACCGTCTGGCGTGAGGCTCCGTGCGAACCGTCATGTGGATGTGAGGACTAAGTCAACCTAGTAAGTATCAGCCAGCTGCCCACTTACGAGCTCATAACAAGTACGGCCCGGATCAAATGATTCGGGCCATACTTTTGTTCGGCTTTAATTTGTGTTGTATGCTCTCGCTATGCTTCTGGCTCAATCGACGCCGACATGGCGCCCTTTGACCTCCGCAGAAGTTTGTCTGCCCCAAAGGCATGAATCTGATCGCGTTTGAGTTCAGCGTGCTCTCGGGTCGTAGTAAGCACAATGACTTTTCCTTTTCGGTCTACCTCAGTTGCCATTTTGATTCCTGCTGGTGAGGGGTGACCGAATAGCTTTTGGAGCATGGAGACAACATACTGGTATGTATGATCATCATCATTCCAGAGAACAACATGGTAGCGAGGTTGTCGTCGTTTCGCCCTCTTCTTGCGCAAAACAGGGGCTTCCTCAATATCCGGAACAGTAGTGGTTGGTTGGGTCATCACGTATCTGGACTTTACAACTCGTGTCGAGGTTCAAAATCTTTGCATTTGAGTATAGAGTCTTCATGAACCAGACAACCGTCGAAACTTTTTGATAGGAGAGATTTGTGCTTGATCGCCGTTTTGTTACTGACAATATCAATCTCGTTGCTGAGAACTGCCGGCTTCGAGGTGCTTCTGTTGACGTGGGAAAGTTTGCTGAATTAGATCTTCTGCGCCGGAAATTACAGTTGGATATCGATCGCCTGAATCAAGAGGCTGGTCGAGTTAGTAAATCGATTGGCAAGGTGTCTGAAGATGAAAGAGAGCCACTAAAAAGAGAAGGTCGTCGGCTTCGTGAAGAAGCCTCTGTGCTTCAAGCGAAGCAAGCAGAAGTCCTTGAAGAATCAGACAAAATTCTGCGGTCTATACCGAACCTAACGCATTCCGAAGCTCCACATGGTGGCGAAGATGATGCAGCAGAAGTTCGTCGCGGTACTTCGCCAATTCCATCCTTCGCCTTCAATCCTAGGGACCATGTTGAATTGGGTGAAAATCTTAAGCTTTTTGATTTTGAAGCCGGTAGTCGTGTTGCTGGGCATGGTTTTTATTTTCTTACCAATGACGGAGTGCTTCTTGAGCTTGCACTGCAGAAGTATGCAATTGATTTGCTCATGCAAGAAGGCTTTACGATCATGACGACTCCTGACGTTGCTCGAGATTCAATCCTGGAGGGTACCGGGTTTATGCCGAGGGGTCCTGAGACTCAAATTTACTCCATCAGTAATAGCGACTTGTCGCTTATTGCGACTGCCGAAATAACGCTAGGTGGTGCAATGTCTGAAAAAGTTTTTAACAGTGACGAGCTACCAGTAAAACTGTGTGGAATTAGCCATTGTTTCCGAACAGAAGCGGGTGCTCACGGTAGAGCAACCAGAGGTCTCTATCGAGTCCATCAATTTACCAAAGTTGAGATGTTCACTTTCACGGCACCTGATCAGAGTGATGCTATGCATCAGCAACTCCTCGAACTAGAGTGCAAAATTTTCGATGGCTTAGGAATACCTTACAGGGTTGTTGATACGGCTACTGGTGATTTAGGGGGTCCTGCATATCGCAAATATGATCTCGAGGCTTGGATGCCGGGGCGTGGGGAAGCTGGCGAGTGGGGTGAAGTAACCAGTACTTCAAACTGCACGGATTACCAAGCTCGTAGATTAGCGATTAGGTTCCGTAATCCAAATGAAAAAGGAACTCAGTTTGTGCATACGCTGAACGGGACAGCCGTAGCAATCAGTCGAGCGATTGTGGCAATTCTGGAAAATTATCAACAGGAAGATGGATCAGTAAAGGTTCCCGAGGCCTTGGTCTCGTGGATGGGGAAGACTACTATGACAGTGTCACACGGCTAAAAAATTACCAATTGAGGCCGAATCGGGCGCCCTCTGACTGCCCACCGATACCACCTTTGAGAGTCACATTCTTTTTCTTTCGTGGCTTTTCTGAAGCAACCGAATCGTCATTCTCATGATCGGAGGAGTCTTCATCAAGAGAAGTTTTCGCAAGCGCTTTGAGGGATAGAGACAGCCGCTGTTCTGAAGGATCGACAGCAAGGACACGACATTCTATTTGTTCGCCTTCACTAACTACGTCAGAAACACTGCGTATGCGTCGGGTCGCCAATTCAGAAACATGAAGTAACCCTTCAATGCCAGGCTCTAGTTTGACAAAAGCACCAAAGTCAGCAATTCGGCTTACGGTGCCTCGCACCGTCGATCCAAGTGAGTACTTAACATCTGCTGTTGCCCACGGGCTCTCGACAAGATCACGAATGGAAAGACCAATTTTTCCAGTACTACTGTCTATTTTTTTGATCATGGCATGAACATGCTGACCAATTTCAAGAAGTTCACTGGGGTCACCTACTCTCTCCCATGACAATTGGCTTATGTGCACGAGGCCCTCAACACCATTCCCAATATCTACAAAGGCACCAAAGTCACGAATCGACCGCACGATCCCTTCAACTTTTTCACCTATCTCTAAGGTTTCGAGCATTTCTGATCGGGCGTCAGCAGCTTGTTTTTCAATGACGGCTCGGCGAGATAAGACAAGGCGGCGAGCCTGTGGAACAACCTCAGTAACAAGGCTTTCAAGTGTCTGGCCAATCATCTCTTCTAGATTTTCGACTCTCCATGGACTAATGAGACTCGTTGGCATGAAGCCCTGGATTCCTGCAACATCACATTCGAGCCCACCCTTATTTGCACCAGTGCATCGCGCCGCAATAATCATTCCAACTTCAAGTTGGGACCAATCCTCGACTACGACTGCCCGATTCGCAGGAGCAAGCTCATAAAGACCGTCTTCGTCGTTTCGTCCACCCACTGATAGTTCCACAGTCTGTCCAACCTCTGGTATTGCATCACCTTCCTCGACCAGTACAGAAAGTTGAAGCGCACCTTGCCGTTGGTTCCCTAAGTCAATAAAAGCTGTATCAGAACCAACGGAAAGTACGGTCCCTTCAACCTTTGCACCCGGTGGAATCGGTTGATCGATAACAGACGTTTGTTCAAGTAATGTTTCGACTTCAAGTCCAGCAAGGGCGGCTTCAAAATCCTCCGTAAGATCCTCCTCTAGATCTTGTCGCAGATTTGGAATACTCACCCGCTTCTGAGGCAGTAGCGCGTCAGAAAATGACGATGCTTTCGAATCACGTCCTGATCGTTTTTGGCGATGATCTTTCCGTGTTTTTTTCCCATCGAGGGCGATATCTTGGGGATTCGAAGAAGCTTTCGGATCTGTCGGCGGTAGTGTATCCACCGCGTTAGAAGAGGGCTCTGATGTGACGTATGTGTAACGTGAAGCAGTATCTGGTTGCGTTGCATCTGGCCGCTGGGTGCCTATTGCAATTCTTCGCTTTGGGGGCACAGCAAGAGGTTGATCAGTCGAACTTTCGGTGGCGTTCTGTTTCTGTTTTGAAAGAGTGCCTTCGTCTGATGCCGAGTTGCTATCGCTCGCTTGAGACTGGATAGACCCAGTGCTGTTGTCATCAGTGCTGTTGTCACCTGTTCCGTTGTCACCAGTGTCGTTCATGAGAAGAGCCTTATGAAAAATGCGGGAAACAGGACTTGAACCTGCACGGTATTACTACCACTAGGCCCT
>PKCL01000112.1 GCA_002862165.1 Planctomycetaceae bacterium | reverse complement strand
TTTCAGGCCAGTTCTAAATTGTTGGATTGCTCAAAGCGGACAGGTCGATTCCATAAAAGCTTTCTGAAATAAAGTACGAATGCTTTTGCTGAGAATTCATTATTCTTTGCCCGTACGTCACAGCCAACAAATATGAAATACAGTTTGGTAGAAAAATTGTACGTACTGGCAACATGTTTGCTTATGTACTGTACATACACGGATCCTGCTTGGAGTGCTGTAAGTCTTCCAGATTGCCGGCCTCCTGAAACTCGGGCGGAACTCTGGTGGGAATCGCTTGTCGGACCACTCGACACAGATTGTTGGCGCCCCCTTTCTTTCTCAGAGTTTTTTAGCGATGGGTGGGAAAGCCCCTACGATTCAATTTCGCATCACACCCCTCGACAGACGTGGATTAATAGTGCCGACGGAGCTTTCTATCGACTTGCTGTGCTTTCTGGTTCGTGGGCACAAGGTACTCCTGAGGTTGCTGACACAGCCAACGGAAGCGTGTTTCTTTTTACGCCATTCAATCGTCGCTTTGAGATTGGCTGGTTCCTTCCCTTTTCTGTCATTGCGCCCGATGCACTCAGTCCGACATCTATAACTTTCCGTGGCACGGGTGACCTCACACTGGCACCTCGGTTTCTTCTTGCTGAAGATAAAGAATACTCATTCACTGCCAACTGCTACATTCGTTGCCCAACTGGAAGCGTGCTCACAGGAAACGGGGTTACGAGTTTTTCACCAGATATTGAGTTCTGGCTCAATCCGACAGGCAAATGGATTCTGCGAGGAGGCGTTGGTGTCACAGTCCCTACGAATCTCACAGCTGGCTCTGCGCCGCTGCTTGAAGTGAATCCATGGACAGGTTTCAACCTTTCACCAAGTGCCTTTAGTTCTTTTGATGCCCGGGTTGCCAGCGGCTTTTATCTGACTGATGACAAAGCTTCTGTCTTTAAACATCTGTGTGGAACAGTCTCAACCAACCTGCACACTCAAATCAATGGGGGGAATGCAACCTACTTCAGCATTACCCCGGGGATGCGAACAGGAGTTGGTCGTGATTGGTATCTTCTCGCTGGTTTCGAGGTGCCGCTCGTTGGACCATTACCATTCTCAAATCAGGCAATTGTCCAACTCATTAAAAACTTTTAGTGACCTGCGTGTATCACCCTGAAACGATGGACCATCACAGCTGGCTTGTCACGTCAGGCGGTTCTCAGTTGTATGAATACCTCTTCCTCATCTACACAGTCCGGGTGCAGTCTATCTTGAGGCTGCCAGCCATCTCAGACTTTGGGATTTCCTCTTAAAATCTTTGCAAAGCGAAATATTTCTAGAGGTACGTTTCTCATCAACATTCTGACCCTCAAGTACCTGATTCTCATGGGCAGTCGGAGGGTCTTTGCTCTTTTCCTGCTCATCTCGGATGGTACTTCGTGGCTTGAGTTCAATAGACATCTCACATCAGACAAAATTCTTCTTGAAGAATGTATTGTGTGCGAACACCATCATTCATTTGACTTGCAAGGCACTGATGGCGACGTTCTGAGTGAATTGGGGTTGGCCTTGAACATCACAGGCTTGGAGACACAGGGTTTTGGTTGCCCAGTCGATGGTGATCAGGCCAAAGTTTTCACCCACATAGAGGCAGTCTGGGAGGCGGTATTGATTTATCGCTTTGGGCCATGAGGGGTGAGGTTTTTGGGCGAGACCGCTGGAAGTGATGTCGTAAAGAGGGTAGGGCCCTTCATCAGTTTTCGATATTTCAGCAAAATGGACATCACCAGATATCAAGACCACGCCGTGGGCTTTTGTATCAGCAATAAGTTTGAAGAGGCGGGTGCGCTGGTGAGGCATGTTACCCCAGCACTCCATCCCTTTTTCCCAAGAGATAGTTTGGATACTCGATACGATGATGCGCACCTCGGCTGGTTTTTGAAGCTGGGTCTTCAGCCACGCCCATTGCGTTTCGCCAAGGAGTGTGCGTGAGGTGTCCGTGGTGGGTTGATACCAGCCAACCTTGCCAACGTCTTTTTTTTCCTGGTCGGTGAGTGTGTTGCGGTCGAGGTCGTCACGGAAGTAGCGGGTATCCAGCAAAATAATCTGTATGCGTTGGTCGGCCGCACCGAGGATACTTGAGCCATAGATGCCCGGGTGTGTGCGTCGTGGATCGTCTTGGGGGACATTGAAAAAGTCCAGACACATCTTGGCAGAGGCTTCGCGTTCGGGGTAATCCTTGCCACCGTCGTTTTGGCCGTAGTCATGGTCGTCATAGACTGCAAGAATCGGCGTACTTTTTACGAGTTTTTGATAGCCGGGTTTGGCAGCAAGTTTGTTGTATTTGGTTTGCATGACTGACATGTCGGTGGTGTCACCATAAATATTGTCACCTGTGAAAATAAACAGGTCCGGACGCTTGGCAACGATGGCATCCCAGATAGGTTGCGCACGATCCTGATGCGCACATGCACCAAAGGCGATTGTCGTCTGTTCAGCCGCTTGTGCCTGCGGGTGACTGATGGTTAAGACGAGCGTTATGAGTAGCAACAAAGGGGTCATGAAAGAAGACATCAGTAAATCTTTGAAAGGGAATATATTTTCATTTACTGTGATCCTTTTGGATAGAAAAGTCAAAGAGCAATGATTCGCAATGTGGTGCTTTGATGAAGAATTAGATGCGGATCATGAATTGACAAAACCGGTGAGAACAACTTCACATTCATCAGCTTCGGTGGCTTCCACTCGCTTTCTTGCACCTCCGAGTTTGGCTCATAAAGACGCGTCATTACAAAAAAGGCCTGCCGTTGCTGCAAGCCAGTTGGCTTCTCCGCAGACAAGAGATTGGCTCAAGCCAAGAATATTAGTAGGCCGAGCGTTCGTTGCGCGGCGTGTTTCACATCTCTGAGCCCGAGGCTTCCTTCAGCGTGCCGCATTACCATTCATCGTTGATGAATATTTTTTTGTAAACCGTTGTTCTAAATGGGAGTGTACACGCAATGCAGGAGCTTACGAAAATCCGCCGCACGTCTCATCCCCATTGAAGGTTTTTACATCACCGGATTCATCGTCCGCTATGGAGATTGAAGGCATAAAAAAACTGGCGGTAATGGAACAAAGTGAATGCGGGGCAGGACGACTCATCATTCGGCGAGATTTTTTGTAGGAGCATAGCGTGCTCAAATGATTGTTCCATTGGAATGAGGCTAGGCCGTCTACTCCCAATCCATTTCACTCTTCGACTCTCTTCGGCATCACTGCACCGATACCGGTTCTCCAGCCAGCCAGATCCGATCGTAGTTCTTTGACTTTTTCCGGATGTTGCGTGCTGAGGTCGTTTTGTTCTCCAACGTCTTGGGATAAATCATAGAGTTCGACGTCGTCGTACTCCCAGAATTCAATCAGCTTCCAATTACCTTTGCGTATCGCTCCTCCGGGTGTCCAGCCAGAATTATGATAGTGCGGATAGTGCCAGTAAAGAGTACGTTCATTTTGCTCTTGCGGGTTTTTGTCCAATAAGGGAACGAGACTATGACCGTCGGTATGAAGTTCAGGCTGAGGATCGAGTCCAGCCAGATCAAGCATCGTTGGATAGAAATCAGTGCTCACTACGGGAGTGTCGCAAACGATGCCGTGACCTTTTCCCGGAGCACGAATGATGGTGGCCTCACGAATACCACCTTCATAAAGCCAGCCTTTCCCCGATCGCAGCGGTAAATTACATCCGGGACCAACGGCCCCCTGTGTCTTCTTTCTATTCTTTGTGAGACGGGTGCAAAGTCCGCCGTTGTCGGAGAAAAAGATCACCACGGTGTTGTCGCTAAGTTGCCATTCAACGAGCTTGGCCAAAATCGTGCCAACACTGTCGTCGACGGCAGCTACCATGGAGGCGAGTTCTGCATTGTCCTGTCGTCCGCGAGAATGAGCGTTGCGTTCTTCGATGATGGGGGTTTCACCGTCGAGCGTTTTGAGTTTTTCTTTGTACTCACTCATCCGCTTCTTGTAGGGTTGAATGGGTGTGTGGACGTTATAATAGGAGAGGTATGCGAAGAACGGCGAGTCCTGCTTTCTCTGTGAATCGATAAACGAAAGAGTCTCATTGGTGAGGCGTTCAGTCAGGTATTCGCCATCGTATTCCGCTTCTAATTTTGGATTTTCCCACGGAGCGTAGTAGCCTCCTGGAGGGCTGCCTCGTTCATGGCCACCAATGTTGACTTCGAATCCTTGGTCTTCTGGAAAATGACCGACTTCTCCAAGGTGCCATTTTCCGGCAAAGTAGGTTTGGTAGCCTGCATCTCGTAGGGTCTCGGCGATGGTAACTTCGCTGAGAGCCAGGTTATCGCGATCTTCAACCTTTTCAAATTTTCCGGTGTTTGAGGTGCCGGGAATAAAGTCGGTGATCTGTACTCGTACAGGATGTCGGCCAGTCAGGATACTAGCGCGGGTCGGTGAGCAGATTGATGCTGCTGCGTAGCCATTGGTAAACCGGGTCCCGCTTGTAGCCAACGCGTCAATGTGTGGGGTCTCATAAAACGTCGATCCGTTGTAGCCGACATCAGCCCAGCCAAGGTCATCGACAAGAAAAAAGAGGAAGTTGGGTCGATCGTCACCTCTGGCAGTTACAGAAGTCAACAGAACGAATAAGAGAAACAGAATGAATTTCATTAGGTAATTTTCAGTAAGATTATTGGTCTGGACTCCTGCTAAAAATCAGGGCGGCCAGATATGTGTTCAGCAGTTTGGCCTGTGATCTTCATATACGCCGTAACAGAATACACAAACGATGGAAGAAAAACTTTCTGAGTAGGAGTCGCACTCATTCCTTATCATTGCTTTTGATGAGGTCGCCTTCGAACAACTGTGATCGTTTGTGATTGTGAGTGGATGTCGAGGCTCATATTTATTGATCCATCACGTTCACGAATATCCTCTTCAGTTTCTTTGCAGCATTAACCTTGCGCAAGAGATGCCGAACTATTCAGGCATTTGTGAAGAATGATGTTCGACAATCATCCAGCGTTCACCATTCCATCGGTAAACGAAAGTGAATCGTGCAGATACGGAAGTACCATCTTTGAAAGAGAAGGTGTAGATGCCCGAGTTTATAGCTATTTGCCCAAAGGTCCGAACATTTCCCTCATCAATTTTTCCTGCCGGACCATTCGCAAGAAAGCGTACAAAATAGTCTTCAATTTCTTCATGATTGTGCCGAACGTTATTAGACAGTGTCGGCAATAAAATGCCGTTGCTTTCGTAGAGAGATGCAACAGTTTTAGGATTACCTGTCTGAATAGCAGCATTCCATTCATCGAATAAAGCAGTGATTTCATTTTGGCTCATATCTCATCTCCTCAGTTCAAACGATGAGGTGACTGCCTCATCACAAGTATTAATGGATCCTACTCAGGTTACTCTCAGTCATCGTCGAGTCATGAATTTCATGTT
>PKCL01000497.1 GCA_002862165.1 Planctomycetaceae bacterium | reverse complement strand
TTTGGCAATTTCTGGCATCTCTTCGAGTTCGAAGCAGTCGACTTCTGTTTTCAATTTGTCGTAGCCGACCTTTGTCATTGGAATGCGATCAGACATGCAAAATCTCCTCGGTATTCTCCATCGATATTGATACAGCGATGAACCAAAGTGGTATCGCGGTTCGCCTACGAGTCGGTTTCAGACTCGTAGAGAAGCCTTCCACAACTTCGGCACATGGCGACATTTCCCGCCATGAGTTGCGATAACATTTTCCCTGTTAGTTGTTGATGGCAGCCACCACAGCAGCCACCCTCTGATGAGGCCATACCGTCTTCACCTTTGTGTTTCACCACTCTTTGGTAAACCTCCCGTGTCTCAACCGGAAGTTCACTCTCAACTTCCTCGAGTTTGCTCAGTACGCGGGACATTTCTTCTTCAAGTCGAGCCGCTTCTTTTTGTATTTGTTTCTTAAGTTGTTCAAGTGCATCGGTGAATTTCTTCACATTGTCCGTAGCGGTTGGCTGTTGGTTTGTGATCTCATCAACACGTTCAAGAGCTTCAAGGATTTCATCCTCAAGCACTTTGATCGCCATCTTGTCGGCATCGATTTGTTCTCCGAGTAATTGATACTCACGGTTTGCCTTTGCCGTATTTCTCTTGGTTTCAAGGTCAGCAATCTTTGCTTCAGAAGACCGGAGTAACAATTGTTTTTCGTCAGCGTGTTTCCGTGCTTTCTTCAGTGTTGCTGCCAGATCTAGGCGTTCGGTCTCGACGTTTTGGAGCCGCTTTGACTGAATAGAGATTTGCTTCGGCCCTGCTGCTAATTGGCTACGCAAGTCAGTGAGTTGTCGCTGGATGCGATGAAGTGTGCGAATGACAGAAGCAGTGGTAGCAGTAGCCATGATGGGTCTCCCAAGGTTCCGATAGGATACCACATGACTGGTGCCGCAAAAAAGAGTGATGGTACTGCAGGAAAAACAATCCGGGCCGTGGGTTGGAACCACGGCCCGGGCGTGTGTTAATTCGCTGTATTCTCAAGAAAATTTTCCAACTGTTTTGCTCGGACTGGGTGTTGGAGTTTCTTTACCGCTTTTGCTTCAATTTGCCGTACTCTTTCACGTGTCACTCGGAAAATCCGGCCAACTTCTTCAAGCGTGTATGTGTATCCGTCAGTGAGTCCATATCGAAGGCGAATGATTTCTCGTTCCCGATAAGTGAGTGTCTTTAAGAGTGAATCTAGTTTATCTCGAAGAAGGCCATGCGTCGTTGACTCAGTTGGACTTGATGATCCGAAGTCCTCAACAAGTTCACTAAAGCTGGCATCTTCACTTTCTCCGATTGGTCGATCAAGGCTCATAGGGGTTCGGCCCATGTCGAGAACACGCCGAGCGTCATCGAGTGGAACTTCTGCTGAGTCTGCAATTTCTTCGGGCGTCGGCTCTCGTCCAAGTTCATGCAAGAGTCGTTTTGCAGTTGCACGAAGTTTCGTAAGAAGGTCAATCATGTGTACTGGAATTCGTATTGTGCGGGCTTGATCAGCGATTGCTCGGGTGATTGCCTGACGAATCCACCACGTTGCATACGTGGAAAATTTAAAACCTCGACGATATTCGTACTTATCGACAGCTCGCATCAGCCCGGTATTTCCTTCTTGAATCAGGTCGAGGAACGAGAGCCCTCGGTTACGATATTTTTTCGCAATTGAAACAACGAGTCGAAGGTTTGCAGCAGAAAGATTCCGCTTTGCAGCTTCATATTCTGCCTTGAGTTTGTCCAGAGACGAAACTCTGTTGTGAAGAGATTTTGGACTTTCTTGTGTCGAAATCATGAGGTCGCGTAACTCTTTACGCATGTCAGCGCGATCATCGCAGGAAAGGGTGCCAGATCTCATCTGTTGCAGGTTTTCCTGCAGCGTATCCATTCTTGCTGACATGCCTTTTAAGAGTTTCATCATTGGTTGAACTCGACGGGTTCTCAGACTGAGTTCTTCGACAAGCGTAAGTGTCTTGCCACGAGTCCGACGGAATCTTTGTCGTGCCTGTCGGGCAGCAGAGCGTTCGGTTCTTGTACTGATGAGCAGTTTGAAGTCTGCGTTATTCTGCTCCATCAGGCGGTCAAGTGTTGGAAGATTATGTGGCATGCGAGCAAGAATCTGTTCTTTTGTAAGTCTCTCAGTCAGTGAAACTTTGATTGTTCGATCGAATGGCAATTTCCCTTCATACACCCGCCGAAGTGTTTCGACTGTTGATTGCATGGCGAAGCCACAACCGAGGATGGCACGGCGAAAGCGTTTCCGTGTGACCTCGATCCGTTTTGCAAGTGAGATCTCTTCTTCTCGCGTGAGAAGAGGGATTTCTGCCATCTGTGCAAGATACATACGAATAGGATCATTCGCTGCATTCGATGGGGGAGTGGTAATTGCCTCGTCGCGTCTTGGGCGGCCAGGCTTTGTTGGTGCGGGTGTGGGTGTTGCCTGCGCTGCAGCAGCGGGTTCAAGATGCTCAGGTATTTCTTCAACAAGTTCAATGCCTTTGCCATCGAGTGCAACAAGTAAAGCATCAATTTTTTCAGGATCCATAGCTTCGTCAGGGAGGTACTCGTTGACTTGGTCAAAGGTCAGGTACCCAGTCCTGCGGCCTTCGGCAATCAAACCATTGAGATCAGCGCTCTCAAGACCACCAATCTCTGGCTGTGTCGGTTGCGCTACACCTTCGGAAGGTGTTTTCGAGTCTGGCCGTTTCGTGGACGAAGCATTATTCATTGTCATTTACAGGTTCTCCTTCACCGACGTATCACGAAGTAATACGCACTCTACAAGTCACTCGCACACAACCCCCCAAATCGTCATTGACAGCACGCCAATAGAAACGATTTGAATGTAGTGACGAGATGGGCATCCTCACCCCTCCTTGGGATCGGTCATACCCTGAGCAGCTCGCCTCGCAGAGACGAGTTGCTCGATCATCGCTGCCTCGTCGTCCGGTTGGAGCGGCGAGGTTTTTAATGTTCGGACAGTCTGCCAGGCGGTTTTATCAGCCTGACGTCTTTCCACTGCTTCACTAAGGTGATGCAAGCGGCCATTTTGATCAAGATGAGTCTGCTCATGAATTGACTCGTCTATTTGCACAAGAAGTCCCTGGAGCCCTGGAGATGGCAATTCCAGCAGTAATGTACTGAGATCCGGTATCTTTTTGGCGGCAATGAGGCTTTTGGTAGCTCGAAGAATCATTTTGGCAGGCTCCGCAGTGAGTTCGTCCTCTACGATACGTTCCAGCAGGTTCGAAATCTCCTCGGGTGCTGCCACGATTGCAGACAGAACCTCCCGGTCCCATGGGACGAGTTCAGATGCGTCGATACGCTGGCCCTCGTCGGAGGGGGAGGCGTCTTCTGTGCGTCGGGATCTTGAAAGCTCTTTAAGTCGTATCTGGAGGGCATCTCGCGAGAGTCCAAATCGGCGAGAAAGCTTCCCCAGAATCTGATCCCGTCTCAGTTGTCTTTGTGATGGTGGAAGTGGTGAACTTGGAGATACCGCAGCAAGAATTTTCAGAACACTTTCGACAGCGTTGAGGGCGACTTCGTCAGAAGCGTCTGGAGGCAATCGTTCAAAGGTTTCTCGCATTCTGTAATCAAGTGGGTCAACGGCCTCAGCAATAATAGCCTCAAAAGCCTCAGGTCCCGCTGTGAGGCACTGGTCGCATGGATCGATGCCACTAGGAAGACGTGCTATTCGTATATCAATAGGTTCTGCAAGCAACACTTCAAGCACTTCATCAGCGCGTCGTCTCCCTGCATCATCTCCGTCAAGTACAACCACAATCCGATCTGCATATCGCCGCAAAAGACGAGCATGCTTTTGGCCAAGCGCTGTACCGAGTACAGCGACGACATCGTGAATGCCAGCCTGTCTTGCAGCGAGACAGTCCGTGTAGCCTTCTACAACTAATGCTCGTCTTGATTGACTGATTGCTTCCCGTGACGTCTCGAGGCCATACAGCATGGACTGTTTTGAAAAGACCGGCGTTTCTGGAGAGTTGATGTACTTCGCAGAGTCAGGAGGAGCGTTTGGAAGAACTCGTCCACCAAAAGCGACGCAACGGCCCTGTGGGTCATAGATCGGGAACATGATACGGCCTCGAAACCGATCGTAATGCCCGGACCGATCTTGTCTTGTTACAACAAGTCCTGCTTGTTCGAGGTGGTGTGTAGAAATGCCAGAAGCCTGTGCCTGGCCGAGGAGCCAGTCCCATTGGTTTGGGGCAAAGCCAACGGAGCTAGCTGAGAGCGTTTCATGTGACAGTCCACGTTCCTGGAGATACTCACGTGCTTCTTGGGCAAGCGAAGTGTTTTGAAAGCAGTCAACAAATCGATCGGCGGCCCAGCCACATACTTCATACAAGGAACGCTTTACATCAGTTCCTGGTCCTCGTCCTCGGGACAATTCGATTCCAGCACGATCGGCAAGTTGTTCGAGTGCTTCACGGAAGTCTAATCGATCCATTCGCATCAAAAAACTGAAAGCATCGCCGCCTACATTGCATACCCAGCACCGGAATGTTTGTCGTTCTGGATTAATCTGGAGGCTAGGTCGAGCGTCTTCATGCCAAGGGCAGAGGCCGACAAAATTCTTTCCGCTTCTACGAAGGGTAATGTAGCTGCCGGCGAGGTCAACAATATCAGTCGCTTCTCGAACCCGCTCTTTGGCATTGTCATCATGCGTGGCACCACCTGAATCATGTCCAGTGTGTGCGCTTAGGTTATTGAAAAAAGAATGCATGAGAGAACGAGTTGTAAATCATTAAAATGGACGAGACAGTTGACTAAGCAAAACGTGTAAGAACGTAGAGCCTCGACTCCCATCGTTCTAACCCGCCGACATCAGTTGACAAACAGAAGTTTTTTCGGAGGACCATATCTTCACATTTCAGAACAGAATGTAAAAATAGAGAATCTAGGGTATCGCATTCTGGGTCAGAAAGCCTTTCCTGCCACGATTCATGAGAGAAGTTTTTGAACGCTCTCAAGCAGACGGTCCATAGCAAATGGCTTCCGAATGTAGTCATCAACTCCGAGCATTTCCGCGTAGGCACGATGACGATTTCCTTCGTTTGCCGTTACCATGATGATACGGACAGGGTGATCATATTCACGACGCAACTTTTCAAGAACCAGAAACCCACTTCGCTTGGGCATCATCATATCTAGAACCACAAGATCAGGATTTTCGCGTTCTGCAACTGCGACTCCTTGACTGCCGTCACGAGCAACTAGAACCGCATAACCCTTCGCTTCGAGAATAGTCCGCATTGATTCAATAATCTCTGCGTCGTCATCCACAAGAAGAATGCTCTTCGTTGCAGTTTCTGCAATGACTTTTGTAGATTTTTTGGCACGAGTTGCTTTTTTGGCACGTTTTGCTGCTGGCATCGAATGTATTTTTTTACAAAAAGGTTTCAAACAAACTGATTCACTACGACTCGTTTCATACTAGCAGATTG
>PKCL01000263.1 GCA_002862165.1 Planctomycetaceae bacterium | reverse complement strand
CAGTAAGTTTGCAGGTAGAGCACCAGATGGCTCTGTCCTGATTCGTGCATTTATTGGAGGCGCTCTCGATGCAGGCGTTGCGGATCTAACCGATGACGAAGTTCTTGAAGAGGTTTTGGTGGATTTACAGACAACACTAGGTCTACGTGGTAGACCCATAATGGTACAAGTGGATCGATGGCACACGTCCATGCCACAGTACAACCTTGGACATGTTGAAAGAATTAAAAACATCCGACGACTCGAAGCGACTCTGCCATCACTTGGTCTAGCTGGTGGTGCCTACGAGGGTGTAGGAATTCCCCAAGTCATCAATTCCGGCCAGGTAGCTGCAGCCCAGGCAATAGCAGATTTGAATCCGCATATGAATAAAAGTTTCTAAAACAAACTATTTACTATCGGCTGTTTCTGAATCATCCTTGGCTTTTTTCTTCTTCATTGAAATTTTGTAGACACGAACTTTTGGGAGACCGAGAGGGCTCTGGCCTTCTTCCCACTTTTCAAGATCTTTAAGTTTTGTAATTCTTTCTGCTCGGCTTAACACCCCTCGGCTGCCACCACTACCTTTACGGACTCGAAGGCTTTTATTCATTGTCATTGTGGAGATTCCTCAGCGGGTAGGATTTTGAATGTGTAAGAGTAAAGAACTTTAAAACGTTAATCGAAACCTTAGTTTAAATCACCACATGAGCCCTTCAAGCCCCAATTATTTACGTCAAACGCCTCATTTTTTGCAAAAGCAAGTTCATTGAGTCGTGTCGATCATCGGGGTCAGATCTGAGGCAGTCCATAATGACGTCGGCAAGCCGGTCTGGGATTCCATTGGCAATTTCACGAATATCCGGGGCTGGTGTATCGTGAGCTAAAGCTGCACGAGCGTCTCCTCCTGGCCATGGAAGTTGCCCGCTGTATATTTCGTAAGCTGTGACACCAAATGAAAAAATATCGAGTCGATGGTCAGATTGCCGTCGACGAATCACTTCTGGCGCCATGTAATTCGGTGTACCTGTTCTGTTTCCTGGTCTCAGGAATGCTGGCTTGTTTGGGACGGAGAGACCGAAATCAAAGAGGGTCGTTATGCCAGAATTACTCAGCATTAAATTTCTTGGGCAGATGTCCCGATGGACAAACCCGGCTTCATGAACAGTAGCAACACCTATTGCTGTTTGCACAATCATATTCATTCGTTCATCTGGTGACAGTTTTTCACCACGCTTCAGACGGAAATGAACTAGAGTGCCATCGAGGAAATCTTGAACAATGAACTGACCGCCATCGTGCGTCTTTCCGAACTCATGTGTTTTGACAACGTGATCGCCTTGAATTAGTTTCCCAATTTCACCTTCACTTGGTTTATTCAATCCCTTGAAACGGGATTCAATCGGAGCCACTTTCTCCATATTGGGTAGTTTCAGGCCGACAAGCTGATCAGATTCCTTGTCACGGGCCTTATAGAATTTGGACATTGTTCCTGCAATGCCCTCACCGATTGGCTCGAATCGCTGCCAGATATGTATTTTGGAAGTTGCTCCAAAACCAAGCAATGGACTAAGTAGTCTACGGATGTTCATAAGCAATGAAGTCAACAGAAAAATAAAATACGATTACCAATCAACCCTTTAGTGATGTTATTTCTTCATGAGCCTTCGTAAGCTCGGCCTCGATTCGTGGGATCTCTGTTGGGTCATCCGGCTGTTCTTTTTCAGCAGCTAAGAGTTTTTGGAGTTTTGTTATTTTCTGCTGAAGAACATCAAGTCGTTTTTTCTTTTTTTTATCCATGAAATTGACCTGCTTGATTGACCTGCTTGGGAGAGTAACCAAATTATTCAGTTGGGCTGCTGGCGTCAGAGGATTCAACGGGTGCTTCCGAATCGCTATCCTGACGAAAAGCAGTTCCTGCCTCTGAGTTCTGGTAACGATCTGGTTCACTGGTGTCATTTGTTTCAGGCTCAGCACTAAGAGATACACCGAGATCCGGTATCGATGATAGATTTGGTCCCATATGAAGATTTCTGAGCCAACTCGATAACATAATTACAGCAACAGCAAGACCAAGAGTGACGCCAAGCCATCGCATTCGATCACCACGAATCCACGCCGTACCAGACCCTCTGCCAAAGAGTCCACTGGCAAGATAGAAAACACCTAATGCCAGCAAGAATTTAACACCAAAAATAGCGTGATAACTCGTTTGCTTCATCCATTGACCATCACTCCATCCTTGCGATTTTACGGTGCTGTTAAAGAGGATGAAATTCGTTAGACCACTTATGAGGAGGAGTGTAATTCCAATGATGACCCAGGGAAGCCATTTTCGCCGAATATTTTCATGAATTTTGTCTCGACTGGTATCGTCTGTATCAGCCAAGGCAGGAATAAGAGCAAAGCGTGAAAAGCAGAGCCCGCCAACAAGAATGACCGCACCAAAAATATGCATCCATCGCAACAGTAATAAAAGTGCATCCATCGAAAATTCCAAACGAAAGTTGTGATTTGTGAAGAGACAGTCGTCTCAATAAATTTACGTAACTGGATCTGATATTTTATCCAGCAAAAGACTTCGGAGTCCAACGAAGTGCTTCTTGCAGCAGAGATTTAATAATGAAATTATTTTTTAGGGAATACAACTGATATTGTCTCAAAATTTTTATTTAAAATAGCTAGCAACGGTTGGGAGTCCGGTCTATGTTTCCTCAGAATCAATTTGGTGATCAGTCAGAGCATGAGACGTGGATGCGGCATGCTTTACGTGAAGCAAGGCACGCTGTTGAGGAAGATGAGGTACCAGTCGGAGCGGTTATAGTTGCTGCTGGCCGTATTGTTGCAAGTGCACATAACCAACGAGAACAATTGGCAGATCCAACAGCCCACGCAGAGATGATTGCGTTAACACAGGCGGCTTCGGCATTAGGCTCATGGAGACTCACCGATTGTATTTTGTATGTAACCCTTGAACCGTGTCCCATGTGTGCCGGTGCAATCGTACAGGCGAGGTTGCCGATTGTTGTCTGGGGAGCACCGGATGCAAAATCTGGCGCAGTCGAATCGCTTTACCATTTATTTGAAGACGGCCGACTGAATCATCAGGTTGAGCATCTTGGTCATGTTCTTGAGCAAGAGTCGAGTATTCTTCTGTCAGAATTTTTTAAACGGAAGCGTAGAAAGAGAAAAGTGAAATAGAAATTATGCTCGACATTGGAGAGTTTCGACGAGGCTCATCTCTGATCAAGTGGTACAAACTTTCGACAAGTCTCACCCGAGTAGATTTGTCGTGGCCGACAGATTCTTTTAGTGGGGCTTTGGTGCATTTCCATCCAATGAGCAATCCATCCTGGAAGGCGTCCCATTGCAAACAGTACAGTAAACATCTGCTCGGGTATGCCCATAGCGCGATAGATTACGCCAGAGTAAAAATCAACGTTTGGGTAAAGTTTTCGTTCGATAAAGTAGTCATCTGCCCGAGCAACTTCCTCTAATTGCTGTGCAATATCAAAGAGAGGATCATTGCGATCAATTTTCGCTAAAAGTTTGTCACACGTTGCCTTTATAAGTGTTGCCCGTGGATCATAGTTCTTATAAACCCGATGGCCGAACCCCATTAAGCGAAAACCAGATCCTTTCTTCTTTGCCAGTTCAACATATTTTTTTACATCACCACCATCCGCCACAATTTGTTCTAGCATCTGGACACACGCTTGATTTGCACCGCCGTGAAGGGGCCCCCACAGAGCAGAGACACCGGCAGATATACTTGCAAAAAGATTTGCATCACTTGAGCCGACCATACGAACCGTTGATGTCGAACAATTTTGTTCATGATCTGCATGGACGATAAGCAACATTTCAAGTGCTTCTGCGAAGTCTGGATCAATCTCGTATTCTTCGCACGGTACAGCGAACATCATTTCAAGAAAATTTTCGCAATAGGTACGATCGTTTCTAGGGTAGATGAGTGGCTGACCAATTGATTTCTTGTAGCTGTAAGCAGCAATTGTCGGAAGTTTAGCGAGTAAGCGATGAACGCTTATTTCAACTTGTTTTGGATCTCGGACATCTAAAGAATCTTGGTAGAACGTTGAGAGAGCACCAGCAACACTACCAACGATTGCCATGGGATGTGCGTCACGAGGGAAGCCGTTGTAGAAACTTCGCATATCCTCGTGAATCATTGAGTGATTCGACAAAGAGTGCCGGAAAGTATCAAGTTCTGATTTTGTCGGAAGTTCTCCATAAATCAACAGATACGCAACTTCAATAAAATCACAGCGTGCTGCAAGGTCTTCAATGGGGTATCCCCGGTATCGAAGAATCCCTTCTTCACCATTTAAGAATGTAATACCGCTCGTTGTAGATCCGGTGTTCACATATCCCTCGTCGAGAGTGATGAATCCAGTTCCTGACCGGAGGCGAGAAATATCAATAGCCTTTTCACCTTCAGTGCCGACGATGACTGGTAATTCTACAGACTGCCCTTCAAGAGAAAGGTTTGCCTGTTCAACAGATCGGGTTCCTGGCCAAGGCGTTGACCGAATTGAATTAGCTGTCGGGGCACTCATGCGGCGGGGCTCCAAGGATGTATTGAACGGCGGTCGGGCCGCCTAACGATCCGATTGCACTCGTAATCTAGTTTAGTCCGCAAGAGACCTGTCAGCAATCGACCTCAAAGATGGCGAGGGATTGCTTCGGTTATTGACGAATCTTGCCGCACTAAGGACGGGTTACCGCGTTGTAGATGGATTCTCAGCGAGACGGGTATTTTTCTGTTTATCATCAAACACAGTCCATATCGGTGTCCGATTTTTCAAACGATTGAGATATTCTGTTCTGGAGTGGTCTTGCTGCTGCCTGTGTAGTTCCATTCGTATGGCCACCTGTGCCTCAATAAACGGTGTTCGCCCAGCATCAGTTCGCTCAACAACCCGAACAATATGGAGTGCTTGTTGATCATCAAGAATTGCACTGAGTTCACCCACGGGTAAAGAGAAAATCGCGTTATCAATAATTTCGGAAACAAGACTGCCTCGAGTTGTCCATTCATAGAGACCACCATTGTAAGCAGTCGGGCCCTCAGAGGATTCCTTCGCGACTTCTGCAAAGGATCGCCCGTTAAGGACATCATTACCCATGGCAGCAAGTCGGTTCCAAGCCTGATTCCTTGGTTGTTTCTGATTGACTTTCACAGTGAGTTGTTCAAAACGTGACTTCGCTGGAAACTCGTATTCATCTAGGTGGTTTTGGTACCAAGCGATCATCTCCGCATGAGGAATCTCTCCGGTAGTATTTGCATTTTGCTGTAACCACTCTTGTGCGAGAGCTCTCTCAAAAAACATCTTCCGCATTCGCTCGAGTGATTGGCCTTGTGAACGTAAAAGTTGTTCAAATTCGCGAACCGACCCGACCCCTGCCGCTTGCACCATCCTAGGGAGCTGCTCCTGATCAAACGCCTCATTAACCTTTTCACGAATTTCAGGCAAATTTTCCTCAGGTATCGTTCG
>PKCL01000350.1 GCA_002862165.1 Planctomycetaceae bacterium | reverse complement strand
CAAAAGATTGAGCATCACTCCAGTGAGTTTGTGCTGTGGGATACGCCTGGATTTCAAGATCCGCGAACCATGCTTGCTGAACTTGGGTCCCAGTTATCAGAGGCGAGAAAGCCACTCGCAGTGCTGCAGCAGTTTTCTGAAAAGTATGCATCAACCAATACGTTCGAAGCGGAGCGTGAGGTCTGTAAGGTTCTTCAGGATGAGCCTGCGATCTTGTATGTCATTGATTCATCGAAGCCGCTGCGCAAGATTCATGAGGCCGAGATGGAACTGCTCATGCTTACCGGACTTCCACGGCTTGCCATATTGAATCCTACGGCATTCCCAGAACACGAGGCAGAGTGGCGAGCAAAACTTGGTCAACGATTCGGAGCGGTTACTGCATTCAATGCACATCAAGCAAGTGCCCATGATCGCGTATCACTTGTGCGTACCTTGGCTACGGTTGTTGATAAATGGCGAGATGATCTGTCAAAAATTGCTGATGAAATTGAAAGTGATTGGGCACATCGTGTGAATGAGTCAGCACATATTATTGTTGATCTGGTAGCAAAAAGTATTGGACATACTCGCAGTGTCAAGGTTGCACCTGGAGAAGATAAGCAACCGCTCATCGATGCTGCAAAGCGTGGGTTTCATACAGATTTACAGCAAAAAGAGCGTGTTTTACACAGTAAGCTTCAGTCACTTTTTCTGCATGACAAAGTTGGGCTGGCAGACAAGGTGGAACTCACGTACGCCAATGATCTTTTTAGTAGTGAAACCTGGCAGGTGTTTGGATTACCGTGGTGGGCACTTCTATCCGGTGGTGTTTCTGTGGGAGCGGTGGTTGGGGGTACGACTGGTGCAAAAATTGGGGCGGGCGGTGAAGTTGCTATGCCTTCTGGTATTCCTTTCACTATCGGAGCCCTTGCCGGTGTGCTTGTTGGCGGAGTGGGCGGCGGTGTCGGTGCCATGTATTGGGGGAAGTCAGTTGCCCAGCCAGCGGTCACTGAAGGAGAGAAGCCATCGACTCTGACAGCGATGCCGCAGTCGCTTTTACGCAATACATTTGGATACCTTTCCCAGACTGGTACCACAATCACCATTGGTCCCATACAAGGAAAAAACTTTACATATGTACTGATCGATCGAGCGATCGGGCTTGTGACTCACCTTGCGCATCGAACTCATGCTGTCAGTGGCGTAGAGACTCTCCATGCTGCTGATATAAAGCAGGAATTGGATGTCCGGAATGCCTCTGCAGACCATTGGCCCAAGAGTCTCACCACATGCTGCGAAATATTCCTTGAAAAGACACGGAAAAAATTAGCAACGCCTGCCGATCTCGAGGCCTTTGAAAACAAGCTTGGCCAACATATTCACAAGGTAGTGGAAGGCTAGGCTGTCCACTGCAGCCATTATTACGGTGTCAATGTTGGCGTTCGATGGCAGGGAAAGGAATCAGAGCACACCATACATCGCTGCAATGCCAATAACAAAGATGAGTCCAAGAACACCAATCAGGGTTTCTTGTACCGTCCACGTTTTCAGTGTCTCGCCGACGGATAGCCCAAGAAACTTTCCAACGAGCCAGAAGCCCGAGTCATTCACGTGAGAGGCAATTGATGCCCCCGATGCAATTGCTATGGTTACAAGTGCCGCGAACGGTTCGGGCTGGCCTGCTGCTATGACAAGTGGTGCAACCAGCCCAGCAGCTGTAATCATGGCGACGGTTGCTGAACCTTGTAGAACACGAATGATAGCGGCCACCACCCATGCAAGGACAACCGTAGGAAGTGCAGCTGCTGTGAGCGATGAGGCAACAGCATCACCCGCTCCAGAATCAATGAGTACTTGTTTGAATACACCACCGGCACCGGTCACAAGCAGGATCACCCCGGCTGGCTCGAGTGCCCGCTCAGCAATTCGCTGCACATCCTCGGCAGGCATTCCGAGTCGCTTGCCGAGGAAATAAAATGCTGCAAGTGTTGCAATCAACAGTGCGGTAAACGGATGGCCTACGAGCATAAGCCAGAGTGCAGCCGGTGACTCTTCACCAAGAGTGGCTCGTGAAGCTGTTTCACTGACAATAAGGACGAGCGGCAACACAAGCAGTGCGACAACAATTCCAAGGTGCGGGGACTTACGCTGTGGAGTTGTTGTGTCGGGGGGTATGTCGAGAGAAACATTTCCCGAGGCAACCTTTGACAAGACCTGCGAAGCAAAGATAGCTGTGATGATAAGTGTTGGAAGGCCAGCGGCAATGCCAACAGTAATGACCCAGCCAAGATCAGCGCCAAGCATCGCAGCCACGGCCGTTGGTCCTGGAGTTGGTGGGACGAAGGCGTGTGTTACAGCCATGCCTACAAGCATGGGAAGGGCAAACTTCGTCACCGGTTGTCCGGTTCGTTTTGCAGCAGCGACAGCCAACGGCAGCAGCATTACAAGGGCAACGTCGAGGAATACCGGGATGCAGACAAGAAATCCAACAAGTCCGAGCGCAAGTGCTGCCTGCTGTGGACCGAAGAATTTTACAAGTCTGTCAGCAAGTTTCTCCGCGCCACCAGACTGTTCGAGCATCATGCCGAAGATAGAACCAAGTCCGACGACGACTGCGACAAAGCCAAGTGTATTCCCCATACCTGATGTCATTGACTGAATTACGGAGTCTGGCGACATGCCTGCTGCAAGACCGACTCCAATGGAAGCAGCAAGGAGGGCAACAAAAGGGTGTATCTTCAACCACATCACTGCTGTGATGAGTGCAGCGATCCCAACGGTGACGACAAGGACGAGATACCACGATTCCATTTGTTTCTTTCCCCGGCGAGATGGTAATGGGTCCTCCCATTGATCTACTGGAGAGCGTACCATGTGGATCAACATGAAAGCACTCCTTCTTACTTCTCCGAGTTCACTGATGTTTACGGACATTGAGACACCCCAGCCAGCTGCTGGTGATGTCCGGGTGAAAATCGCTGCATGCGGTATCTGTGGAAGTGACGTGCATGGCTATACCGGGTCAACTGGCCGTCGTGTTCCACCGCTTGTAATGGGGCACGAGGCTGCAGGCACCATCGATGCTGTTGGGCCAGATGTTTCGGGCGAGATGATAGGTCAGCGCGTGGCCCTTGATTCAACCGTATTTTGTGGCGAGTGTGAGTTCTGTCGGAACGGGCAGGAAAATCTCTGTACCGATAGACAGGTCCTCGGGGTGTCATGTGCTGCCTATCGTCGGCACGGCTGTTTTGCAGAATATGTCATTGTTCCAAAACGGTGTGTCTATCCACTGCCAGATCACATGGATTTTATTGCTGCGGCGCTGCTTGAACCGCTCACGATTGGTCTGCAGGCAGTGCGACTTGGCAATGCGGGGCCAACAACACGGTCTGCTGTGGTTGTTGGCGTTGGCACGATTGGGATGGCGATCATTGCAGCTCTTAAGGCATATGGTGTTCAACGAATTGCTGCAGTTGACCTTGATGCAGGAAGGTTGAAACAAGCAAAGGACCTGGGTGCTGATGACGTCTTTGATGCAGCACAGGTGAACCCGAAGCAGCTTACCGAGTGGGGCGCGTCGTCAGTGGATACAGATGGGGCTGACATGGTTCTTGAAGCCGTCGGTGCGGCGGCCTCAGTCAATACTGCGATTCATGCAGTCACTCGAGGTGGCACTGTAGTGCTTGTCGGTAATGTCTCACCAGCCGTAGAGATCCCCTTGCAAACAATTGTGACTCGACAAATTCGGTTGCAGGGGTCATGTGCATCAGCGGGGTGCTATCCAGAAGCCATCGGATTTGCTGCCTCGGGTAAAGTCGATCTGTCTCGCTTTGTGAGTCGTGTCGCCCCACTTGTCGAAGGAGCCGGCTGGTTTGAACGACTGCATAATCGTGAGACAGGCCTTCTTAAAGTCGTACTACAGCCATCGGAACTATAGAAGGAATATGTCTATGACACTCTTTGATCTTACAGGCCGCCGTGCACTTGTTTCGGGAGCAAGCCGTGGGCTGGGGTTGCAGATGGCAGGCGCACTCGCTCGGGCTGGTGCTGATTTGGTGATTACGGCGAGAGATGTTGCATCACTCGAAGAACCGCGTCGGAAGCTCGAAACGCACGGGCATCAGGTCGATGTGGTAGCGCTTGATCTGCAACACGAAGACAGCATCTGCGAGGCCGTCGAAAAAGCCACGGCGTCTGGTTCTGTAGATATCCTGCTGAATAATGCAGGGTGTAATATCCGGAAACCGGCAATGGATGTGCGATGGGAAGATTGGAATACAATACTCGATACAAATCTACGTGGCATGTTTTTTATGACGCAACGTGTTGTGCGATCTATGCTGCCACGAAAGACGGGTCGTGTGATCAATATTGGCAGTGTGACAAGTGTATTTGGGTACGCTGGCCTCGGGCCTTATTGCGCGAGCCGTGGCGGTGTGAAACAGTTAACGATGAGCCTGGCTGATGAGTTCGGCCCACATGGCATCACAGTCAATTGCCTTGCGCCGGGTTGGTTTCGGACGGCTCAAAATGATGTGCTCTACCAAGATGAGGAATGGCTCAACTACTTAGTTGACCGTATCCCCTTACGAAGGCCTGGTAAGGCCGAAGACCTTGATGGAGCTGTTGTATTTCTAGCATCGGATGCAAGTAATTATATTACTGGCCAGACGCTTTTGGTTGATGGTGGAATTTCCACAGGTGCAACTCGGGCAATGCCGAAAGGTCACGGGTAGGGTTCGGTTTTTTCTCGGATGTTTATTACCGGGCAGGCTTGTCTGGGAATGACAGGGGTGGACTTAGATCTCGGTAGCAGGTCGTTGCGTCAGGGTGAAGGCTCCTCTCGCGATTCATGTCAGGTGACTTGCTTCTATATGAATTTTCTGGAAATGTCCTATATGTGTAGTTGGTGGACTTTTTGTCTGGAAAATGTCCCGATTGGTCTGGCTATGCCGACCAGACGTTCGCCGCTGGGTTTGTTCTGCCATTACGATATGTGGAACAGGATAGATTTAGAAGGTATCTTTAGGGGTTAGTCCTCGTCGCCACTCATTTACATCAACTGTGCTTATGTCAACTCATCTGAAAAAGTTGTTGCTGATTTTTTCTGTAGCAATAAACATGTTGATCTGCACTCCTCGTTGGAGTCGTGCTGCAGAACCCCAAGCACAGGTGACAACTGCAAATCGTATCGGCTTGCCGAGATCACAACAGGAGTTGCCACCACCGCCCCCTGGGCCGCATCCGCTTGTGCCTGCTATGCAGTTAGCCGGTGAGTCGTATGCGTTTCTTCGAGATCAGGTGTCTGATTACTCGTGTGGCATTGTGAAGCAAGAACGAATCGATGGTCGCCTTAAGCCGATGGAATTTATCAGTGCGAAGGTTCGTCATCAAAAATTTTTCAACGGCCGCCAGGCCCAGCGAGCTTCGATCTATCTTCGCTTTCTCGGGCCCGAAGACATGGCGGATCGAGAAGTGTTATGGGTTGAAGGAACCAACGGTGGAAAGATGGTTGTACGTCGGGGCGG
>PKCL01000095.1 GCA_002862165.1 Planctomycetaceae bacterium | reverse complement strand
GTAATTCGAGATTCACTCTTTCGCCGTATTGCGCCGTCAGCCTTGCTGTGAGCTTCTTGATCGACTCAAGGAGGTTAGTAGTGTGCGCGCTCAAGCCAAGCTTATGAAAAGCTGGTGAAACGTTTTTAGCAAGTTGGGTGAGGCGAGCTCGATTAACAACGAGTTCTCCCGTAAGATTGAGAAGGACGTCGAGCCGGTCTACGTCAACACGTACCGTCTTCGCAAGAGCCGGAGTTTTTATAGCTTCTTGCGGTGGTGGTAGCGTCTCGTTTGGTCCTGCTGGCGAGTCCTCAGATGGTTTCTTCGAAGACTGAGCGGGTGGTGAAGTTTCAATCAGGGGCACCGGCCGCATGGCTGCAGTGCTTTCAGAGATTTCTGTGACCGAGTATGTCGTAATGCCATGTGCCTGAATCAGTTGGATGATTTCAGCCTCTGGGGCGTACGTCTTCAGAATGAGCACAAGTTCGGCTGGGCTATCGATGGTCTTTAAAGCAGCTTGCGGTGGCTGGCTTTCTACGAGTTCACCGAGCGATGCTATTTTTTTAGATATGTTGTTGGCTGCTTCCTCTACTGCTGAAGAAGTCTCGCCCAAAGAAATTTCGATCCGCCAGAATATCTCCTTGTCTTTAGCTGAAGAGTGCGTGATTACTGGTGCCAGTCCAAGGTTTTGATTGGCCTGTGATGCTTGATTGGGTTGCGTTAGCTTTTCAGCTTTTTGATCCTGTGGGCCAGGTGCTTTTGGATCACTTGAACCCGACGCGTTGTGGTCGAGTGATTGAACCTGTTCAAGGAGTTCTCCTGCAGCCTCTAGCGGTTCACCTTCTTGCAGATGTTGGTTGCTTTGGCGGAGAAAATCAATACAGCGAAGTACTACATCTATCGTAGCCGTGTTGATTTTCTGCTTGCCGGAACGAAGTCTTTCGAAGTGCGTCTCGAGGTGATGAGTAAGTGACGTTATTCGATCGAGTCCGAGAAGGGCAGCCGAACCCTTGATGGAATGGATCAACCGGAATGCCTCATTCAGGTCGTCAGGTGTGGGTGATTGATGTTCTAGTTGAAGAAATATTTCCACTAAGCTGTCAAGCTGCTCATTTGTTTCATCGAGATAAAGACGTAAATAGTCATTCATCTCGTCAGCTGGCAGGTCGTCAGGGAAGGAGTGTTTGCTCATGATTGAAGCTGGGTGTGATCGGTGTGCTACAGCAGAGTGTGTTTAGTATGGTTTTTGATACAAGAAAATTGTTTTTTTATTGAGGTCACCAAGGAGGTCATAGATGCCGTCTGCTGGCCCAACGACAAGAAAGCCGCCTGGTGCTAATGCCTGAATAAGGTTTTGTACGGCAACTTCTTTCGATTTTTTGTCGAAATAGATGAAGACATTACGTATGAAAATGCAGTCGAACGGATCGTCAGGTATTGGTTCGAGTAGGTTGTGTCGCTTAAATTCACACAGGTTTATGAGGCGGGAGCGAATCGACCAGCCGGCATCGTCTTGTAGTTGTGCGAAGTAACGGGAGCGACGTTCATCTGTGGTCTGATCGAGTGAGCGGTTAGGGAAGACTCCTTTGCGGGCAGCAGAAATCATGGTTTCGCTGATATCGCTACCCAAGAGTGATATTTTCCAGCCTGCGAATTGGTGACGAGATTCATCGACACAGATAGCCAGCGTGTAGAGTTCCTCACCGGAACTGCATGCGGCTGACCAGATCCGCAAAGACTTGTCACGTTTTTTTTCAGATGCTTCAGTTCGAATCGTTGGTAAAAAAGAATCAATAAACCAGTCGAAGTGTCCGCCAGTCCGGAAGAAATGTGTCTCGTTTGTTGTGACAGCATCAATAAAGTGCTCAAGTTCACCCTTGAGTTTTTTTTGTGTCAGAAGATTGTAATACTCTTCGAATGATTCAATGTCGAGTTCACGAAGCCGCCGACGAATTCTGTTTGATAGAAGAGTAATTTTTCCATCAGCCAGACGTATACCCGTTTCTTCATAAATGAACGTACGGAATCGATCGAATTCGTCGGGTGTCAGTTTCGTTAAATCCATGGTTATCCATCCGGCTTTATTGCAGATGCGGCACCCCGTATCGCTGGTGTCCCGGAAGAATCAGTCCATAAGGCTCGTGCATCTGCTCTGGGTACAGCGGACCGTATACAGGAACTCTCCAAATCACTTTCTGAACATAGATGATAGGTGCTGAGTCGAGGTGCTGCCTACTGTGAGGTTCGTAGGGCCGTTGGGGACGTAGCTTTCACTTCGATTCGTGTTGTTTTGTCTTGGCGTGCAGTTTCTATGATTCTTTTTCGAATTGAATGCTCGCTTGGTGTACCTGGTCGAGGTTAGAAGGTTCGAGAAGCTGATCAGCATCGAGCAAGATGAAAAGTTCTTCCTCGACACGAGTGAATCCTGCAATAAATCGACGGCCTGTTCCATTGACGGAATCGGGAGCCGGTTGAATGTTGTCAGCAGGTACCCGCATAACGCGAAGGACAGAATCGACGGTACAGCCAATGGTTCGAGTGCCTACATTCACAACAATAGTACGTGTGTCTTCATCGTAAGGCTTACGAGTGAGACTGAAGAGTGTTCGTAGGTTAATGATTGGAATAATCATGCCGCGGAGGTTGCTGACACCGTCGACGTAAGCAGGTACCTCAGGAATTTTTGCGACACGAGAAGGCATCACAATTTCTTGGATTGATTCGATACGGAAGATGTAGTTCTGGTTCGCAAGGCGAAATCCCACAAATTGAGGTGATGTGGAATTTGGTTGACTGCTTTGATGAATAGAATGCGGAGTCTTCGGTTGTGGTGAAGGTGTGATACTCATGTGCCGTCTTTAGCGTGTGAAAGCCTTGATAGACTCTTCGGAGAGCGCGATCTCGTTAGTCAGGATATAGTCGGAAATTGGTGTGCGAGCAAATTTGCGATGCGAAAAAGCAGTTCCGTAGGCTTCTGTCCGTTATAGTCGTTGTGAACGGACCTGAAGATTTTGCTTTCTGGTAGTTTTCTGGGGTGGTGGTTGTCACACGGTGGGTCTGAATAGTTGTTGTTCTGTTGGGTCAGTTGGTGGGTGCGTTGGTGAAAGAAAAAAGTCCTTTACGTGTTCTGGTAGTCGATGATTCGACTCTCTATCGGCAGATGCTTGTACGAGCTTTTGCCGATATTGAAGGTGTTGAGGTTGTTGATGTTGCCGTTGATGGTGTTGAAGCGCTTGAGAAAATTGAGCGATTATCGCCCGAACTTATAACACTTGACGTACAAATGCCGAGGCTCGACGGGCTTGGTGTATTGCGGGAACTCACTCGTCGGTCTGTTGATGCAACTGTGCTGATGGTCAGTAGTGTGACAGCCGAAGGTGCCCCGGCCACGGTAGATGCGCTATTAAATGGCGCTATTGATTGTATTTTGAAGCCTGCTGGGGTCGATGCACAGGCAGAAGTGCAGAGTATCGCAAAGGCTTTGAAGGAACATGTGAAAGCAATCCTTCAGAATCGTTCTGTGAGTCCTCCGGGTGGTTATGTTTCTGCCAAAAGAGGCTTCAGGAAACATCCGCTTTCTGTAACGAAGATGCAGGATGTTATCGTGATTGGAGCATCGACCGGTGGTCCGCAGGCGTTGCGGACGGTGTTACGATCTCTTCCGGCAACATTCGATGTGCCATTGTTCATCGTGCAGCACATGCCGTCTGCTTTTACAGCATCGTTGGCCAGTAGATTGAATGACATTGTTGATTTTCCAGTGAAACTTGCATCGACGGGCATGCCCATTCAACCTGGCACTGCATACCTCGCCCCGGGACGATTTCATCTCACAGTGATGAAAAAAGGTGAGGATGTCTTCTGTCGGCTTACGGAAGATCCACCGCGGCAGGGCTGCCGGCCCTCTCTTGACTGTCTGCTCGAGTCGCTTGTTCCCGCGTATGGTGAAAAAGTTGTGACAGCAGTTCTTACTGGCATGGGTTCAGATGGGTTAGAGGGGTGTCGTCGTGTGAAGGCAGCCGGCGGTGCCGTGATTGCACAAGACCGTCAGGGGTGTACGGTGTATGGCATGCCAAAAGCGGTTGTCGATGCCGGTCTTACGGATGCAATAGTACCTCTTGATCAGATCGGTGAGGTGATTACTGCAAATCAATATCGGAAACCTGCAGCGTCGTAACGTTGGTTTATGTATTTCTTCACGTTTCTTTGAGAGAGAATATATTGCGATGAAGAGTGTTGTCCTTGATGGGTACACGACAAACCCAGGTGACTGTTCGTGGGATTCCATTGGCAAGCATGGCAGTCTTCAGGTATTTGATCGTACAGCCACTGATGAAATTCAGCAGCGAGCAGCAGGTGCAGAGGTAGTGCTCACAAACAAAACACAACTCACTGCAGAAATACTTGCAGGGTTACCTGACTTGAAACTCATTTCAGTGCTTGCTACCGGCGTAAACGTGGTTGATCTTGATGCTGCCCGCGCCCAGGGAATCACTGTTTGTAACGTTCCAGGATACAGTACGCCGAATGTCGCGCAGGCGGTCTTTGCACTATTACTGGAACTTACAAATCAGACAGCTCTTCATGCTGCTGAGGTTAGAGCTGGGCACTGGTCTTCGTGTCCAGATTTCTGTTTCTGGCGAGGTGAACTGGTGGAGCTTGATGGCCGAACGCTTGGGCTTATTGGGTACGGTGCGATTGGCCAAGCGGTTGCCGCTGTTGGCCGAGCACTGGGGATGAATGTACTTGCGGTTCGTCGACGGAAAGGGCTTGATCATGGCGATACCACGTTTACGGATATCTCAACAATATTTCGAGAAAGTGACGTTATCTCGCTGCATTGCCCGCTCACACCAGAGACAGAGAAGCTTGTTGACGCGTCACGGCTTGCTGTCATGAAGCCAACAGCTTATCTCATCAACACGGCACGGGGTGGTGTTGTTCATGAACACGATCTTGCTGAGGCTTTAAACAGTGAGCAGGTTGCGGGCGCAGGGCTCGATGTTCTTTCGGTTGAACCACCGCCCGTGACGAATCCACTTTTGACTGCAAAGAACTGTCTGATTACTCCACACATAGCATGGGCGAGTCGGGCTGCTCGTCAGCGGCTTATTGAAGCCACGTCTGAGAATATTCAAAGTTTTCTGAATGAGACACCACAGAATGTTGTGTCGTAAGTGTTTGCAGAACGTAGTTGTTATTCACCAATAATTTTTACGAGAACACGTTTTCGTCTGCGGCCGTCAAATTCGCCATAGAAAATTTGTTCCCAAGGCCCAAAGTCAAGTGCACCATTGGTGATTGCGACAACCACTTCTCGGCCCATGACCTGCCGCTTCATGTGAGCGTCCGCGTTGTCTTCACCAGTTCGGTTATGGTTGTAGACCTTTGGGCTGGCGTCAAAGGGTGCGAGTTTTTCTAACCACTTTTTATAGTCAGCGTGCAGCCCAGTCTCGTCGTCATTGATAAAGACACTCGCCGTGATGTGCATCGCGTTCACAAGGCAAAGGCCTTCTTGGACACCAGACTCCGT
>PKCL01000299.1 GCA_002862165.1 Planctomycetaceae bacterium | reverse complement strand
AGAATGAAAGAAGCTGATGCAGATACTGTATTCAAAACCACATCTGCCTCCCCCACAACGTCAACAACCATCCAAATTGATACCAGTGTGTCGCGTAGACGTCAGGCAATTGATGGGTTTGGAGGATCGGTAGCCTTCTGGGGCACAAAGGCGGACGACGAAGCACTCACTGCCACACTTGACGAGCTCAATGCAAATATTATTCGCGTGCAAGGAGAGGTAACCAAGGCTGGGTTGACTGACCACAATGTTGCCCTCCTCCAGCGCGGGATGGCAGTCAATCCATCACTTCAGGTGCTTTTGACTTTCTGGCAGCCGCGTTCTGCGGAACACCTCGAACCCGAGTACTGGCTTCGCGCTGAACAAATAGATGGAACCGAGCAGTACATTCTCCGAGATGACCGAATGGAGCAGTGGGCGGATGAGCTTATTTCCAGGGTGCAGTTCTACCGGGGCCTCGGAGTCAATGTGACAACCGTCGGTATACAGAATGAGTCAAACTGGTCTCACGAGGGAACCCAGACCTGCCGCTGGGAGCCAGAGCGCCTCAAGACTTTTATCGAGCAATTTATTCAGCCACGTTTAAAAGCCACCCAACTGACAGACATTCTGATCGCTGCACCTGACCTCGCCTACATTGGGCCCGACGCATCGGAATTCAGACGGTTTTTACCTGCTCTGATGAGCCCAGACATAGATATCGCGGCCTACCATATGTATGACAGCTATCAGAAAGATGAGGATGGGAGTTTTGAAATACTTGTCGGCAACACACAGAAGCTTGCACAGTTGGCAGATGAGTTCATCCCCACGAAGAAATTGTGGATGACTGAAACAACAGGCGCACAATGGAACGGCAATGATTGGCACACATATGGATGGACAGCCGACCTCACGGAACACCAGAAGGCAATCCAGGCTGCTCGCTACATGCACACAACCTTTGTAGACGCGCAAGCCAGTGCATTCCTCTGGTGGGGCCTCATCTATTCCCTTGCTCCAGGGAATGAACAGGATGAAAACGTTCGGCAGAAACACCGCGATGAAGGATTGGTTCTTGTATGTGCGCCAGCCGACCAGGTTGGTGAGCACCAGACCTTTATCGAACGGACCAAAAAATTCTACGTCTTTTCACAATATTCAAAGTTTATCCAGCCAGGTTACAAACGAGTGGACCTCGATGCCGTATCGGGGGTGTATGCGTCTGCCTATGTAGGCGAGGACGACAATCGGCTCATTGCGGTTATCATCAACGATTCCGAGACCTCAAAAGATGTCTCAATTCAAGTTGATGCTGGATATGAATTTGTCTCTGCGCATCAGACGGACAAATCCAGAAATTGTGAGCAAATTGGTACTAGTGTTGTCCTCCCCCCACAATCAGTTCGCACCGTAGTCTTTCAAAAATAGCTGATGCTGAAGAGTACCCAGCCCGTACTCAGCACGACAGCTATGGTGATCCTTGCCGAGCTTGCTAGACGCGCATCACCTGTTCAACCACATGGCTGCCGATGGCCAATCTGCTTTGGTGAAAGCCGCCTCCTTCAACCCACTTTCGCTCAGTCGCCGATAACCGTATTCCTGGGCATCAGCGCAGACGCTCTTGTCCCTAATGCCGCGCCAGTTTGAACTGCCTCACCGTCAGCAGTTAACCGAATAGCTAATCCCCGTGTGATCGGTCGGACGAGCAGGTTGAGTTCGCCTCGTGGTTTAATATCTTCCACAATTATCGACATTTCTGGTGGGAGCCCGGCGACACCGTCCAAAAGGGACTCGAGCCGTACATTAGCTGATGCTATCGGCTGAAATCCATTTGTTGGCTCACTCGACATTGCCTTGTACTCACTCTCGTCCGCTAGTCGTGTCATGGCATAGATACATTTTTCACCAATCGCGAGCGTGACTTTCCCAAGTGGCATCATCATAATATCGTGAAATGAAAACCCTTCATCTTCTGCTACATCAAATTCAACACTGATATTTTCAGGAATTGCGTCTGCTTCGGTTACGAGACCCTTTAATTGTTCAACTATTGCATTACCGTCAGCTATTCCGATCCCTAACACAACGGAGGGCAGCGGTGGTTCCCCTTCAACGTTCTCAGGAAGTGCGACGCCGGCAACCAACTCAAAGGTTCCAGATTCTAGAATCTGGGGTAAAACAACAGCACGAATCCTCCGTACCCACTCACCTAACTGGATCTGTTTTATCTGTTCAATCCTGCCCAGCAGACCTTCCTCTAGATCCTTCAACTGAGTGGCATCATTTAAACTCTGGGCTATTTGAAGTTGCATCGCATATTGTCCAACCTGTGGTGGAAGGCTCAGGCTCGGTTCAACGTCACCTGCTGTAGCCAAAAACGCACCTGCTGTACTGTCCTCTAAAAAAATTGTTCGACTCTCCAGAAAAATCTGATTCGTTTGCTTTTCAACCGCAAAACCAACTAAAACTGCCTCAACTTGAGCCAACAAATCACCTGCAACATCTTTGTCAAATCCCTCAACTGGCAGTCCACCAAGAAGTTGCTGCGGAATCGTGTCTTCTGTTGAACCTAAGCTTTGCTCTGCACTGTCCAAAAGTGAATCTCTCAGAGTTTCTGGTAGATGCGATGGAAAGAGTTTCACACCGACAGAAAGATGACTGGTGATACTAGATAGCATATCGTCCGGATCGTTTATGGTTACAGGCTGACCCTGCGGTGTAACCACCACCCACTCTCCTGCATCGGTCATTTCTATCATGCTACGAGATGAAATGTCCGCAAAAGTCTCTATCAATATATTTGCATCGGTTGCTGGTAAGAACCCATGGATGAGGGAAGCATCTCCTTGAGCTGAAACGACTACGCCAATTGGTCGATTTATATCAAGTCCCTGCAACCCTTTACCACCAGTGGTCATCATCGCATAGGTATCAGGTAATCCACCAAGGACGGGAATTCCGATCAGACCGCCAAGCCATGCGAATTGCTCGCGAATCTCTGCAAAACTATCACATGCCGCTACAGCAAGAACCGTCGGTGTTTCCTCGGCCGCTCGCGTCATTGTCAGTGGTGCTGTTCCCGCGACAAAGAAAAGCAATCCAGTCATCCATCGCAAGCGAATGTTCAATATAGATTTCATGCGACCCTTCATCAATTTTTTAAAGCGTAAATAAGTATCAGGCACAGAAGCGTTATGCTTCACTCTCAAACCATTATCGTGGACCAGTATTGGGCAACTCCCAGAAATTTTTTGTGGCAATAAACATGGTTCACAATATTTTCATTCTTTTTCCGGAAGCATCACACCCTTTGGTAAGAATGTGACTTCACGATCATTACTCAGTGCATCACCGGCTGTTGACCGCCCTTTTTGAACAATATCATCAAGCAGTCTCAGTAAATGTCGGACTTTTTCCGGATGTTTCCCAGCGATATTTGTTGTTTCAGCGACATCCTGACTGAGGTCATACAGTTGGAGAGGTGGCAACCCTTCAGCTTTCGCAACTTTTTCCTTTGGAAGACTCCACCCGCCACTGCCGTGACAAAGGCATAGCTTCCAACTCCCTTCTCGAATAGCAAACGAACCATCTATTGAATGGCTCACAAGGGCCGTTCTATCTGAGGTCTTGCTCCCGTCAAACACCGGTAGCAAACTATAACCATCTTCACCCCCATGAGTGTGATCAGACTGGCTTACAATCTCTGCCAAAGAAGTGTAAATATCAGTATGACATGCCATTGCTTGTGTCTTCGTCCGCGGAGCAATGTGACCAGGCCATTTTATAATGAGCGGGACCCTATGCCCGCCTTCAAAGATATCTGCCTTATGCCCTCGGTAGATGCCACTTGGGTCATGCCCATGCTCTTCCAATAGTTCAAAGTTTGCCTGCGGAGAGCAACCATTATCACTGGTGAAAATGACGAGTGTATTCTGTTCGAGCCCTTGCTCCCTAAGGCAATCCAAGAGTCGCCCCATGAGATGATCAACCTGCATGACAAAATCCGCATACGGATTTATTCCACTTGCATCGCGGAAGGGAGCAATTGGGACGATCGGTGTATGTGGCGCTGGCAGGGGCAGATAAAGGAAAAACGGCTTGCCACTCTTTGCATCGTCACTGTGTTTCGTAACGTACGACATGGACTTATCAAAAAGATGAGGCAGAACTTCCGGAATATGGAAGTCTGAACCTATAGGGCCTTCCCTATACCAACCATACTGATTTTCTTTTGACGTGACACCTTCTTCACGATTGGGTACAGCAGTCACCTGCCCGGTATCAACCCAGACATACGGCGGCATGTCCAAAGAACCACAATGCCCATAGTAGTAATCAAAGCCATTGATATCCGGACCGTTGAGTACTGGCTTCGTAAAATCGATGGTCTTTCCATCTTTGTGCCAATCCCAACCAAGGTGCCATTTTCCAATCATGGCTGTGTGATAGCCCGAGTCTCGTAGCAGATGCCCCAGAGTTGCACGTTCCGCTGGAATGAGGTGGTTACTCCGTCCACTCAAAACACCACGACTTAGCCGGGAACGCCAGTTGTATCTTCCGGTTAACAGACCATACCGCGTCGGCGTGCAGACTGAACTTGTCGTATGCGCATCAAGAAACGTGAGCCCTTCATCAGCAAGCTGCTGCAAGTGAGGCGTGGCGATCTTACAGTTCGGGTTCGTCGGAGAAATATCTCCTATCCCAAGATCATCAGCCATAACCAAAATCACATTTGGCTTGTCATCAGCCGTGCTATTCGAACCTGTCAAACCTACAGTGCAGGCCCACAGTCCGAAAAGAAAGAAACGGATTCGGTTCCCCATGTCTGGTTCCTCAAGTTTAACAAAGTCTCGTACAAGCACTCAAAGCATACAGCTATCTTAATAACCTGAGACCTATGCCCAAACCATGTCTCCTTTCGATGGTCCTTATGCCTTCGCCCATTTGCTTGCCAGCGTAACTTCCGGAGCACCTCCTGCTCACAAAAATATGAAATCCATGTGCCTCTACATCTGACAAATATCCACAGTTAAAAGTAGTTCCAGCAAGTGAGCCAATCGTCCTGCCGTAGCTGTATCGCGATGACATAACAGGCGATTTGAAATACCACACCTGCTACGAAAGAAACCATGACACCACCATTGATTCAATACAACGGAAATTTTTTTGTGTATTGCCACCGATCATTATTTGTGTACCAAGAAAAACCGTTTTGTATCGACATTTTCGGTGAGGTTACCTGTCTTTGAGAGCGGGCTCCAGTGAACACATGATAAGGGTCAGTGACTTAAGACATTAAACTCGTGAAGTGCGGTGATAATGTGTCCGTTTCGGAGGGATCACTCGTGTTAAAACTCAGAAGCGAAAAAGCCTTCACACTTATTGAGCTTCTTGCTGTCATCGCCATCATTGGGGTTTTAGTAGCACTCCTTCTACCTGCTGTTCAAAATGCCCGTGAAACAGCACGACGGATGACCTGCTCCAGTCATCTCAAGCAAATCGCATTGGCAGCCCTCAACTATGAGTCCCTCCACCGTCGCCTCCCCATTGGGTTTCTTGGACCTTGGGATGCCAACGGAAATGGTA
>PKCL01000200.1 GCA_002862165.1 Planctomycetaceae bacterium | reverse complement strand
GACAAAGAACCAATAAGCGATACATAACTTATCTTGTGCTCGAGTTGCATTGCTTCTTCAGCTTGCGTTTCACGCATTGCGTCAAATGCTTGCTGCCGACTAACTTGCAATTTAACGAGCCCTACAGAAAGCACTCGACCTAGATAAGAATCATCAGACTTCGCCAATTCGTACGCCTGCTGAAATTCTTTTTTGTCCAGATGTAGTTCGAATCCTTCAATCAATTCTGGTGGCATAAGAACCGTACGACGCAACTGCAAGAAACACATTACAAGTAATGCGACAAGTGCGAAAGAAAGAGCTACAAAAACTATAACGAACGTGACACCAAGCGCTTTTATATAATAAACAAGTAAATTATCAGGGGCGTTTGAACGAAGATTCTTACCGTCTGTCCCTGAATCTGTTGTTGGAATCAATGGCTGAACGAGTGCCGGCTGACTCTCCGCAACAATTTCAGTCCCAGTTTCTGGGACAGCGGGCTGACCTTCTTCACCAACCTGAGCCATCACAATCGCTGACCACAGAAAGACACTACCAACAACGATATTCCTGCTCTGAAACCGCATGTGATTCCTTAAAAACTCCATCTTATAAACATCCTTGCTTTCTGGCACATTAGCCCGAATCACGCACCTTTTGAATTATTATTCTTAAAAAAGTTCCCTATGGAAAAAGTCTTAGTATTACGTGTTGTACTCAATGATTATCAAACATGCTACGTGGATTTACTCTGGAGACGAACCCAACTGTGACGCTGCTGCGCTCTCGGGATAGCTGTTGAATAGCTTTTCTCTGGCCTCGGCCGCGCGACGAGGATAGCCCCCTTGCGTCCACAATTCAATTAGTTGCAAGAGGGACTCGGCGTGAATATCCGGATCTGTGTTATAGACCAAATCGACCGTCAGGTACGCAATCAAAGCTTCTTGATTCTGCCCCGTTTCGATGAATGATTGACCCAGAAGGCTATGCGATTTACCCAACAACTTTTCCACTGAAGAAATAGGTACTTCCTCAGGAAATTCTCGTAGAAGCATTTCTTGAATAAGTGAAACCGCCTCGTCAGAACGACTCAACGCAATAAGACTAGTTGCCTGATCGAGACACGCTGCTATCTTTTCTTGCTCTACACCACTGAGGTCAAGATTCTTCGACTGCACTTTTTTAAATGCACGAATTGCCTCGAGATGACGGTCCTCAGACGCTAAGATCTTACCACTGAGCCTCCTTGCTCGAAGCGTTATCAGCGGCGGTCCTTCTATCATTTTGTCATAAAACTCTTGTGCCTTATCAGCTCGCCCTAGTGCAACTTCGAGATCTCCAGCTAACTCAAGTAGCTCGTAGTAGTGAATTGAACGCGTGAACTGGTCAATTACCTTCTCCACACGACGTAAAGAAGAAGGAATTCCATCGGCTGTTTTAATTGCTATTCGCCCGACTGCTACCGCTTGCACATACGCATATTCACCACGAACCGATACCGAGCTTTCCTCTATCTGATTCTCATTTATTTTTTCCACAGCATGAAGTGCAGCTTCAAATTCCTTTTTTACAAGCCGACGCTTTGCCTCAATAAGTTCCTGTGGCTCATCATCGAACTGAATCATCAAAATGTCTGAAACATTAATTTCCTGGGGATCACCTGTAGAACCTCTTCGGAGCAAACGCACAGCCTCTGATGTCACCGCCTCTATCTTCCCAAACAGTGTTTTATCACGGGTGATAACCTGATCAGCTGCATGAACTGGCCACATGGATTGGAATACAATGCAACCAAGGCAGACCAACATCCACCAAATATATCGACCGTTACATGTAAATACATAACGTGACTTCATTTCCTGTTTCACACATTGCATAGTCATTGACTACCCTCTGAGATTTTCAGAAACTCTTGCTGAATAGCTACGCGCAGCACCTGAAATTTTTCTTCAAACTCGACGCCTCCAAGACTTGGATGCAACTGAGACTCGATTTTAATATCGGCTTCGGCATCACGTAATAACGCAACTCTCGTGTCGACATTCGTCTCCCTTTGCGCCCATTCCAGCCGGCATGTAGCAAGCCTGAATCGCGACTCAAAATACATCCTTTGCATGGTTTTCGAACGATCACTATGCTCTCCAAATGCAACCTTTGAGACTCGATTTGCGAGCCCCCCCCAACCCCACACGACGCTTTCACCCGCCGCGATCATCACGCGACTACCAACAACAGCGGCGCGAAAATACTCTTGTGACTGTTCAAGTCCTGGAGAACTCTTCGCTGCCTTCTGCAGTAAATCTGCCGCATCTTGCTGTAAGAATGGTGACCTTGCATTCTTTGTATCAGATAGAATTATTCGCATTTGCTTCACAGCCTCACTCCACTGACCAAGGCTTGATCTCACCGTAATGAGTTCTCGTCGCCAAGACGTCTGTGCGTCGCGTTGCAGTTCGCTGCTTAACAGAATCTGTTCGATTGTATTACCCGATTGGCTAAGAAAAAACTTCTGCTTATCGTCACGAACACCTGGCCCTAACACATCGTTGGAAACCCCAAGCTTGCCAAAAGTAAGAGCTACCCACGACAGAACATCTATTTGCTGTGTAGACCCTTTCACCAAATCCAGCAGTTCCGCGAGCAACTCTGCCTTTTCCTCAAAAGTCCCATATTTCAGACTTGCGGCATCGTGCTGCTCTTTGTGTTCCTGCACTGCATTGATTATTTTTTCTCCGATCGCAACACATGTCCCGACAAGGCGAAGACGTGATTCTTGACTTGAAGACACATTAGCCGAAAGGGCACCCAACGCCTGACGAGCTAAGTCATATCGCCCAACCTTTACAAAGCTTTGAAGACACGCTCGCAAGCCGGGCTCGTAGATCTGCGATGGGAGCTTAATGGAAGAATCTTGAAGCACATGCCATGGCCCGTACTTCACATGAGTGAGGAGCGAAAACAGATCAAGCGAGTCTTCATTTATACCTAGCACAGCAATTTCACAACGAGCGACTGCTGCTGCTACTGCAACTTCCAGCACTGTACCCTCTAAGACACTTCTTCCCCCGATTCCCAACAACCCTTCATCTAGAACACAGATTGCCCGTTGAAAGCATTCCCTTCGTGGTAGGCTTGTTTTTCCAGTCTGCCCATCGGTAGAATTTTGGCAGAGATACCACATTGATAATCCAGCACGCAAAAGTACTTCGTCTCGTCTAGGCGAGGACTCTGCGAGGTCCTGAATTACAGCCTCAATAGCCTGAAAGCTTCCATTCCTAACTGCAACATCGAGGCTTACTGCTGCAGCGTCTACCGAACACTGATCACGAGGCCAGCGACGCATAATGAACGAGGCAGTGTCACCCATGTGAGTCACAGCATCATTACTCCAATCAGGATTTTTCTGTCCTGACAAAGCTTGCCACGTGGCTAGCGTAAGAATAGCTGCTCTTTTGCGAACGGGGTCATATGACGATTCCTTCGTAAGCAATTCGCCTAACGATACCGCCTCGTGATACCGCTTATCCTCATAGAAAAGAAGTGCCAACTGATACCGTAAAAGGGAAAGTTGCTCGCGCTTTCGCCCTTCATCTTCGGCTGGCTGAGCTGGTGCTATTTTCAGTACCTGCTGAAGTTCTACAAAAGCTTCTAACCGTTTGGATTCTGTTGGATTCTTACGGTATTGTGCAAGAACTTCCTCTGCGCGCTGATATGACGCCATGAAACCCTGACTGAGACGGCCAGCAAATACGGCGTCTTTTCGACCTAATTTTTTCAATATATCCCTTGCCGACACTGCATGAATACCACTATTTTTAGCCACGTCTCGAGCAAGAATACGTATATCAGCGAGCAGTGTATCACGAGTTGCTTCGGGAGTTGATGAGGACGCTTCTAAGCGTCGCCATAGAAGTTCGGCAGCACCGAATTTCATCGATAACGCATCTGTATCAGAGTGATACGCAGTGCTATCACGAAGCACAAATTGCCGGAGCCGCTCATCAAAATTTTCATCATCTCCAAGGTTTGCTGTACCAAGCCACATAGACAGTAACGCATCAACTGCTTTCACTCGTAACTGATAAATCAGTCCTTCCGAACTAGCTAGCTTCGTAATGTCAAGAAGAACGTCCTGCCCTTCTTTTTGTCGATCTAGTGCGAGAAGTGTTTTCCCTTCTTCGAGCTTTGCCCAGATTCCTGCAGAACGAGTCGGTGTGGCCTCGTACACGGCGCGATACCGTTGCAGAGCTTTCTCAAGGCTCTGCTCCCATTCTTCTGAGTTCTGTTCAAAACATTCAGCCATTTCTGAAAAGGCTTCAGCGGCAAGTAGTTGCACCTGCATCTTACGACCACGTAATATCTCCCGACGTTGCTCAAGCTGAGTGATCGCCCGCCGGTCTCCGGACGTAGCAATTCGCTGTTTTCGATACGAATGAATATTGTCCTCAACAACTTGAATCTCATTCTCAAAAGCTTTAAGTGCTGTCTGACCTGATCTCGGACCAACAAATACCTCAACTGCCAGTACGAAAAATTTATGCGCCTCACTGGAGTCCTTGTATTCAGGAGTTACGGCATTTTTATAGAGCCTCCCCGTGTCGAGAGAGACCATGCCTAGCTGGAAAGCCGCATCTGCTAGAAGCGATTGTTCTTGCTGTTCCTCAAGAAGATGTTCCAAATCATTTCTTGCTTCATCATAGGCTTGTTTCCTCAGAACCCAGTCTGAAGATTCACGAACACCGGCTACGCGTTCGATAGCCCGCAATAAAGGAATTCTCATTCGAAAGGAATTTGAGATTGCCTTATTTTCCAGAAGCTTATCCAGCACGACTACCGAAGTGTCGTGATAGCCTTTTTCACCAAGACCTGTAATCAATCGCCGAGATGAGTACTCCAACATCGTCTCGGCGGAGATACTTTCAGCCAACGAGTAACTCGCCACCAGAAAGACCCCAGACAGAAGCAAAACACTTCCAGCGGCGCGACTCGTCGAGAAGATTCGGCACACAGACTTCCCTGGCACTTTCTTCTTTACATGCGTGAAATATTTTGTAGTCGGTCTTTCTAATTTCAGACAAAGGCCACTACTAGCAGATGAAAACCAGAACGTTTGTATTACCTCCGCTCTGGACTATTTGACCCGGCAGCTAACCAGTAGGGTAGTTCTCCTGCCTTTGGCAATTTACATACTTTCGCGGAATGTATCCCTTCGCAGGTACGTACTTTTGATAACGTATCTTCCGATGGCTCCTGATCAAGACTCAAAACACCGATGGCGTCACCGCCCGGTGCTGCACGTCCTACTGTCATCTGTGCAATGTTGACCCCGGTCCCACCAAAAGCCGTACCAACATTACCTATGATTCCAGGAACATCCTCGTGCATGAAGATAAGAAGTGTTCCGTCGAGATACGCTTCTAACCGATGTCCTTCAAGTTGAACGAGCCGCGGCATTGATCGTCCAAAAAGAGTTCCTGCTGCACGGTGAACATGATCACCAACAACAAGATCAACAGCGACTACTGAACTAAATGCTCCTGGATCTGTTCTACTCTGTTCCACCAATTCGATTCCTCGCTCCCGCAGTAACATTTCCGCATTAATGATGTTGA
>PKCL01000073.1 GCA_002862165.1 Planctomycetaceae bacterium | reverse complement strand
GGTCGATCTCAGCACACCTCGTCGTGAGATACGGTGGTTTTGTGATGACGGCATGTCGTCTCTCCAAGAAAGTTCTTTTCCCCGAGAAGAGTTTTCCTGCAGGGCTGCCGGTGTCATGTGTAGAAGATAAAAATACGAACCAATCCGACAGCATTGCACCGTTGGTCACCACTTCAAGGCTCGCGATACTTGTGGTTGAGGAAACTTCTGGCAATGGTGTCACTAATGAGCTCCCTATGCCTATGTAACCCCATTCTAGAAGTCAGAGAATTGTTCAAATTCATCGTAGGGGCGGTGTTCGAGATTGACGAATCGTGTGTAATCGTGCTGCCAAAGAAGTTTTATGTCACCAATAGGGCCGTTACGTTGTTTTGAAACAATGATTTCAGCTTCACCCTTCACTCGTTCACGGTCTTCATCTGTTGTTTGATAATACTCTTCACGATGAACAAACATCACAACATCAGCATCTTGCTCAATAGCACCAGATTCACGTAAATGATTTAATCTCGGTCGGTTATCTCGTGCTGCCTCAGCTTGCCTGTTCAATTGAGCAAGGCAGAGTATAGGAATATCAAGCTCGCGAGACATTGTCTTTAGTCGTCGTGCAATACGAGCAACTTGCTCCTGACGTGGATCCCGTGGGTTGTCTGGTTCAATGAGTTGTAAATAATCGATGACAATAATCGAAAGCCCTTGTTTTCGTTTCAATCGGCGTGCTACAGCAGCAATCTCCGTCAAAGTTCGACCGGGGGTATCATCTATATAAAGCGGTGCAGAACTTATCTCAGAGGATTTTTGAACAAGACGACGTCTGTCTTCCTGGGAAATTGTTCCATTACGTAATCGATGTCCATTTACCTGAGCAGCCGAGCAGAGAAGTCGATCTGCAAGTTCAAGACTCGCCATTTCAAGACTCACGAATAAAACCGGCTGTTGGCTATTAATTGAAATATGCTCGGCAATATTCATCGCAAGCGCTGTTTTTCCCATACTGGGTCGAGCCGCCAATATGATTAACTCTGAGTTGTGCAGTCCACCGCAAAGTGTATCGAGATCAGTGAAGCCAGTTTCGACGCCACCAAGTGCATGCTCGTGTTTCATGCGAGCATCCATACGCACCATGACGTCTTCTAGAACGGCTTGGATCGGCTTCGCTTCAGCAGAACTACGGTTTTCGAGTATCGAAAAAATCTTTTCTTCAGCCTGTGAAAGTAGTTCTCTTGGCTCATCATAGGCATCGTATGCATCCCGAAGAATATCGGTGCTAGCATCGATGAGCGATCGAAGCATTGACTTATCGCGGATAATATGTGCATAGTGTGAGGCGTGAGCAGCATGAGGGACAGAGTGAATTAGCTCTGCAATGGCCGCAGCGCCTCCAACGGCGTCAAGGTCGCCCTTGGTTCGCAATCGTTCCAGCAATATGGTCGCATCAATTCTCGCACCACCGTCATGAAGGTCGAGGAGGTGCCGAAAAATTATTTGATGTGCTTCATCAGCAAAGTCCTCTGGTCGTACAGATAGGGCAACGTCATCACAGACATCGGGTTTAAGAAGAATACTGCCGAGGACATTTCTTTCTGCTTCGATATTTCCTGGACGACCAAGTCTAGAAATATCCTGCTCATCTTGGCTATACGATTGATTTCTTGTGCGTTTGCCGTTTCTATTCTGCTTTTTGGAGCTAGCTGAATTCTGAACAGACTGCGTCACACTTCCACGGGACTCACCCATTCAGAGGACCTTTGCTTCGTTTGGAATTTTCAATCGTGCTATGCATTCAAGCAGACGTTTTCAAACTCTACTTGTATTCGTTGGGATCAAGTTTGTTAGGCACATGTTGTACGGATTTCCGCAAGCTGTTTATTTGGACACCCCATTTAAGCATTGTGCTTATGGCAGTTGTTCCTGACCTAATTCTCTTCACTACTCGCAGGTACAACCCAGACCTTAAGTTCACCCTCGACTTCACTCGCAAGACGCACTTTCACAGTGTAGAGGCCGACTTCTTTCAGAGGGCCTTGTAGAATAATTTGGTCTGGGGGAACAACAAGGTCCTGTTGTTTAAGCGATCGAGAAATTTCGGGTGCTCCAACTGAGCCGTACAAATGGCCTTCGTCATTTGCGTTTGACTCTATCGTGACACTTGTTCGAACGAGTTCTTCGAGTAAACCACGAAGCCCAGCCAATCTTTCACGGGCAATGGCTGCAAGTTTCGCCTTATGTTTTTCAACCATTCTCTTGTGGTGTTCTGTAGCGACGGTTGCAAGACCTTGCGGCAACAGGTAGTTGCTTGCGTATCCTGGACGAACTTCAACGACTTCACCTTGTTTTCCAAGATGCTCCACGTTCTGAATCAGCAAGAGTTCGATCCCGCCCCTCTCACCTTTTGGAAGACGTTTATGACGCTGGTGTCTTGGTTTTTTAAGAGTTGTTGTGGACATGTCAAAAATCCTTCAGAAGTTAAAATGTGATTGTGTTGTGATCGAGACTTGTAGATTTAGAAAGGGATGTCGTCCTCTGCACCACCCGCGGCATTTGCTGCACCAAAACCACCGCCAGTATCATACCCTGCCGATTGGTCTGCCTGGTTTTGATTATTGCCACCCGCTCCACCTTGGTCACGACTACCCGCTTGACCACCTTCTGGACGATTCCCTCCGCGTGATCCAATGAGGTGCATTCTGTCGCCAACAACACGGAGTTTTGAGTTTTTCTTACCGTCTTTTTCCCATGAATCCAGTTTCAAACGACCTTCAACCAAAAGGGGGGCACCTTTTGTGACGTACTCACCAGCGATTTCAGCAGTTCGTCCCCATAGCGTGATATCAACAAACGTTGTTTCTTCAATCCATTCGCCTGATGAAGATTTCCTTCGATCATTAATCGCAAGGCCGATTTCAGTGACCGCTGAGCCGTTTGAGATATACCGCAATTCCGGGTCACGAGTTACGTTTCCCATGAGAAATACACGGTTCATACTACTAGCCATGGCGATCTCCCTTTTTCCTTGTTCGCGAGACGGTCTGATCGACCGGAGGCATGCTTTGCGACATACCGAAAGCCGAGCCTAATGATGTACAGAAGTTCACTTCCCGTCAAGGCCTGTTTTTTTCCTCAGTTTGGTTTTTACTTACCAGCCGTTGCTGGCGCTGTCTTTGTGCTGCTGTCTCCAGCTTGTGCGTGCTGAACAAGAGGTTCGGCAAGACGTGGATCGATTTTCAGAATCAGTCGTCGCAGAATGTTTTCATTCAATTCGCATTGTCGTTCGAAGGCAACCAAGCCCGTACCTTCCATGCTGAAATAAATGAGCCAGTATGCACCCTTGCGTTGGTTTTTAATCGGATAAGCAAGTTTTCTTTCGTCCCACAGTTGGGACACGAGCACAGTGCCCCCATGTTCGGATACGAGGTCATTAATTTGGCTCGTTACAGTTTCCGGGTCGCGAGAGTACTTCGTCGAATCAAGGATAAACATCCCTTCGTAGACCGTCATCGTAAAAAATCCTTCCAATAGTGCTTTAAAAAGTTTTTGTGTTTTGTTGTTTAATTAGCTCAGTTATACCGATTCATCGTTGATTCTATACCGAGGGTAACCCAGGATTCAGCAGCATCAGCAGCTCGATGAATTGTCTCATTGAGATCACTCTGTTCATATTTTGTAAATTTTCCGAGTACGAACGAGGGTGGATCTTGATGTTTAGGGACTGGCCCTATACCCACTCGGAGCCTTGGAATCGACGTGCTTGAAAGACGTGCAATGGTATCCGCTAGGCCTTTCTGCCCACCCGCAGACCCACTCAGACGCATCCGGATGGTGTTCAGCGGTAATTGGAAGTCATCACAAATCACAAGAATGTCCGTTAGGTCAAGTTTATAAAAGTCGCGAGCGGCGAGCACGCTGCCACCGCTTAGATTCATCCACGTAAGTGGCCAGAGCAGTAGCGCCGGTGTGCCTCGAATCGTCGTCTGAGAAGTCTCTCCCTGAAAGCGTTGTCTACGGTTTGGATTTCCACCACGCTCTGCCAATAGGTTGAGTATGTCAAATCCGACATTATGTCGAGTGCCTTCATATTTCCGTCCAGGATTACCTAAGCCAACCAACAATTTCACAGAGCATCACCGTTGGGAGTACATGTTGCCTACGCTGCAGTGTTTTATAAAGCAATGAGTCTGATTCATTCATTATTCGACTCTACTACTTCTGCGTGAATATCAGATGCGTCTTCAAGCTTTTGGCCGGAAAGGAGGCAGGATGCCACAACAGTTTCTTTTCCTGAGGTCGCATAAACTCCTTCAGGAAGTTCGAGGTGCTTTATCTTGAGAACATTGCCGGCCTCAAGATGAGCAAGGTGAGCAACAGCAACTTCTGGCATTGTTTGCGCTGTGCATTCGACTTCGAGTTCTCGGAGAGTCTGCTTTAACTTTCCTCCAGCTTTCGCTCCCGGAGATTCCCCACGAAACTCAACAGGAACTACTACTTTTATTTTCTCTGACGGATCAATCCGGAGAAAATCGATATGTAATGGAATAGTGCCGAATGTGTTCCACTGAAGTTCGCGTACGAGAGCCGGTGATTTCACTGCTCCAGTTAATTCGACTGTTTTGCTGCCATGCCGAACCATTGCTTCAACGGCGTCGCGTCGTACAACTAAATCGACACATGTCTCGCCATGACCATATAAAACCGCAGGGACGTGGCCTTCTTGACGCATTTTTCTGCAGGCTTTTGTGCCAGTAACGCTACGGGCTGTGACTTCGAGTAGATCGCTCATCGGAAACTCCTTATTTGGGCCCCATATTGTGCCATTTTTCGATCTTTTCGCAAGCGGGAACTCTAAATGACGGCCCGAATACTCAATTATTGAAACATCATGCTCACCGACTCATTTCGGTGGATCCGCTTTATGGCTTGACCGAGCAAACTCGCTACAGAAAGAACCGTAATATTTGGGAGGTTTTTCTCGTGTGCGAGTGGAATTGAGTCAGTCACGATGATTCCGGAAAGGGGGGCCGCCTGTAACCTCTCAACAGCTGGCCCGACGAGGAGCCCGTGGGTTGCAGCAGCAAAAATTTGTTTTGCGCCATGGTTATTGAGGACCTCGGCTGCTGAGCAGATAGATCCGGCTGTGCTTATCATGTCATCGAACATGAGAGCCACTTTTCCTTCAACGCTTGCACCAATGATATTTGCACTCGTAGTCGTGTCAGCACTCACGCGTCGTTTATCAACAATCGCAAGAGGTGCATTGAGCCGTTGCCCATGGCCAACGGCTCGTTTGATTCCGCCAACATCAGGACTCACAACAATCAGATCATCTGCCGGTAAATCGATTGACTGTAAATGATTATTAAGGACTGGTGCGGCATAAAGATGGTCAACAGGGACATCGAAAAACCCTTGAATCTGTGCGGCGTGGAGATCCATTGCAAGAACTCGATCTGCACCCGCGCGTGTGATTAAGTTGGCGACAAGCTTGGCAGTAATAGGAACCCGACCCGAGTCTTTGCGGTCCTGTCTCGCATAACCAAAATAGGGAATAACAGCAGTAATCCGATATGAACTTGCCCGCTTGAAACTGTCGATCATCACCA
>PKCL01000505.1 GCA_002862165.1 Planctomycetaceae bacterium | reverse complement strand
AAGGATTGATAACCAGAACCCCATAGACCAGCAATGCTATCTTGTGGCTCTGTTGTGGCAGCATATTGCATTGCTCGTCGGATCGATTGTGGAGGTGAGTCCTGAATATCGTACTTGTCGCGTCTCCCCATTGAACTAGCAGCCCCACGCTTGATTGCAGCGTAAATGTCAAGTGAGTCCTGTGCATCACATTGTTCGATTACATTGTCTACATCATGAGCTGACAAAAGAGACTCCGGTGAAGTGCTTCCTGCAACAAGAGGTGCTATCGCAATAATAATTCCTAAGTTTGCATTTGAACGAGTTACGAGTCGTGATTGATCGACTGCGTCTAGAATCGTTTTTCCTAGAGCAATGGTTCCAGATTTATCAAGGATGGGTGCTATGGCGATCGCTACACGACAGAGTTCATCGTAGGAAAGATCATGGAAACTATTCTCTGGATTGACATTTCCAGGTTTACGCGCGGTGGCCTCCAAGATACTCGCTATAGCGGCACACCACCCAGGAGTGAGGCGGGACTGCCGAGGCAGTAGTTTCCTACTGACTGCCATAGCCGCTTCAAGAAGTGTCGAATTGGCAGGTATTTTGGTCATTTCGATAGAGTTTTTGCCCACACCGGCCTTTGGAATATGAAAGAATGAGAGTGTGTATAAAAAAGCGTGTAATCCGGTTGTTTCGTTGACTGTTGTCAGCAGTGTAATTTATGCGTAAAAGCGAGTCAGTATTGCTCGAAAGGATAGTGACGTTGGCTGAAGAATCTATGAACAAAATTGGACCAGAAGCATTTATAAATCGCGAACTGAGTTGGCTGGAGTTTAATTTAAGAGTTCTTGAAGAAGCGGAAAATGAGGAGAATCCGCTGCTTGAACGCATGAAATTTCTTGCAATTTTCAGCTCTAATCTCGATGAGTTTTTCATGGTTCGTGTGGCTGGTGTCCGGGAGCAGGCGTTCGGTGATGGCGCGCCCCAAGACTTTGCAGCTGATGGTTTAACCGCTAGTGAGCAGTTGCGTGCCATAGCTCATCGCACCCAAGAACTCGTGGCAAGACAGTATCGTTGTCTTCGAGAGATTATTGGTCCGGCCATGCAGGAGGCTGGATTTAAACTTTTACGAGATGCAGAACTTACAAAAGAGCAAAGAAAGTATGTTGATCGATTCTTTCATGAGCGAGCGTTACCAATCCTTACCCCAATGGCTTGTGACCCCGCTCATCCATCTCCCCGTTATCATAATCGGGGCCTCTATCTTGGCACAATGCTTGAGCATGAAAAAGGCCTTGGTCCAAAACAGTTGTTTGCTGTCGTACAAGTTCCACAGGTTTTGCCAAGAGTGATTCTGCTACCAGGAGAAAGTTCAGGAACCGTTTTTTTCGTACTTTTGGAGGAATTAGTTGCAGCTCGGTTGCCAGAATTATTCGGTGGATTTTCAGTCAAGTCGTGGACAACCTTTCGGATTACACGTGACTGTGATCAGGAATTACTTGAGCAAGAATCAGACGACATGCTTCGGCTTATCGAAGAGCGACTTAAAGAGAGGCAGCGGGGGCAAGCCGTTCGGTTAGAGATTGCTGCAAAGGCTGATGAGTCAATTGCACAAAGAATTATTGACGACGAGGATTTGAGGGCGAGTAGTCAAGAGCCTGGTGTCACGACGTATAACGAAGTCTATCGCATTGATGGGCCACTCGATCTCACCGGCCTTTGGGAACTATATAACCTTTCAGGGTTTGAGAAGTTTCATGACAAGCCGCACACACCGAGAAAGCCTGCTGCATTTCGTCAGCAACGTGATATTTTTTCAACGGTGGATCGTGAAGACGTGCTGGTTCATCATCCGTATGAATCATTCGATTCAGTTGTTGATTTTGTCACGTCAGCAGCGCGAGATCCTAGGGTTTTGGCAATCAAGCAGACCCTCTACCGTACGAGTGGTGATTCACCGATCATTCGTGCGCTTATGGATGCTGCGGAGGCTGGTAAGCATGTTACAGCACTCGTGGAACTCAAGGCACGCTTTGATGAGGCAAACAATGTGAGTTGGGCGAGGCAACTAGAGAGAGCGGGAGTTCATGTGGTCTTTGGTTTCCTTGACCTCAAAACACATTGTAAGGTCTCCCTTGTTATTCGGAATGAGCGTGAGGGACTCAAGCGATACGTCCATCTTGGAACCGGGAATTATAATCCGGCCACAGCTACTTCGTATACAGATCTAGGCCTGTTTACGGCGGACGTCGAGATCGCGGAAGATGCTTCGGCGCTGTTTAATTTGCTGACGGGGTATTCGCAAGGACATCGCTGGAAAAAACTCATTGTTGCGCCGAATGATCTCCATAGCCGAACACTGGAGTTAATTGCGTCTCAGAAAGCTCTGGCTCGTTCTGGTAAGCCATCCAGAATTTTTGCGAAAGTAAATTCATTAGCTGATCACCAGATTATTGAATCTCTGTACGAGGCAAGCCAGGCGGGAGTGCCAATTGAGATTCTATCTCGCGGAATTTGCTGTTTGCGTCCGGGAGTTATTGGGCTCAGCGAAAACATTCAGGTTCGGAGTATCGTTGACCGGTTCCTTGAGCACAGCCGGATATTTGTATTTGGTGATGGAGAGGATGCTGAAGTGTATCTGGGTAGTGCAGACTGGATGCCTCGAAACTTTTTTAGAAGAGTTGAAGTAATGTTCCCAGTGCTTGCAGGGCCGTTGAAAGAGCGGGTGCTCAAGAGTATTGTGCCGATATACGCTGCTGATAACGTACGGGCGAGAACGTTGCGGTCTGACGGCGCCTATGTTCGGGATGCCCGGGCAAAAAAACAGGGTGATTTTCGCAGCCAAGTTGCTTTCGTGGAGGAGGCATCGGCAGCAAATGAGATAATTACGAAACTGCCAGATAATGGGCGAGGCGCTGAAAAAAAACAATCGCTGACCGGGTCTAGAGCAGGCGGTTCGTCGCGTAGTGCAGGAGCGCAGCGGCAGAACCGTTCAAGGTCGAGGAAGAGGCAGTCGTAAGCTAGACGTTTTTTCAGACTCCGGTAGTCTAGTGCGTAGAGTTTTTTGAGTTCCCAAGGGCACACGTGAGAAATTCCAATGGCGGATGATCATTATCAAATACTGGGAGTTTCTCGTACGGCAACATCTGAGGATATCCAAAAAGCATATCGAGAAATGGCGAGGAAATACCATCCAGACCTCCACCCAGATGACAATGCCGCAAAAGAGCAGTTTAAAAAAGTGCAGACAGCATTTGATGTACTTAATGATCCGAGCAAACGGGAGATGTACGATCGGTACGGAAGTTCTTTTGAAGGCGTTGGAGCAGGAGGAGGAGGAGGTTGGTCGCCTCAGGGGCAGGCTGGTGGCTTTCAGTCGGGTGGAGAGGTCGATTTGGAAAGTCTTTTTGGTGGTGGTGGTGGGTTCGCTGATTTGTTTGGCGGGGGCAAGCGACGAACAAGACGCAGTCCGAGGACACCGGGAGAAGACATTACGGCACATATTCGTATTCCATTCCAGCTAGCAATTGATGGTGGAAAAACTGAGGTGCGATTTGAACGGGACAACAAGCATGAGACTCTGAGTATCACTATTCCTCAGGGGCTTCCTGACGGTTCTCGTATGCGTTTGCGGGGCCAGGGAAGGCCAGGCCGTGGTGGTGGAGCGACTGGAGATCTTCTGCTTGAAGTGAACGTGGAACAGCATGCCGTGTATCGCCGTGAAGGAGATACACTTGCAGTAAGTTTACCTATATCTCTTTCGGAAGCGTTAGAGGGAGCGAAAGTAGATCTACCAACTCCATGGGGCACTATAAGTTTGCGAATACCCGAAGGAACATCTTCTGGAAAGAAATTACGTGCCGGTGGCATGGGAGTTCGACATGCAAATGGTTCTAAGGGAGATCTGATTGCTGAGGTACAGATTGTACTACCGGTTTCTGATGATGAGGCTGCCTCAAAAGCACTATTGGATTCGGCAAAGATAGTTGAAGCGAGTGTGCAGGAAGATCCACGGGCTGCGATCAAGTGGTAATAACACCAGAGACAAATTTTCACTTTCCTAGAAAGCTACGATTGCTTCGTACCGCGGATTTTTATCGTGTTTACAAACAGCGGTACTCAGTTGCGAGCGGACCACTTATAATTTACGGTGCAGAACAAACTATTAGCTTGTCTCATCCTCGTATTGGTATCTCAGTCTCTCGCCGAGTTGGAAATGCAGTTGTAAGAAATCAATGGAAAAGAAGGCTTCGAGAAGCTTTTCGTCAAGTACGGTGCAAAGTTGAGTTGCCTAATATCGATGTCATAGTGGTTGTGCGGGCTGCCGGAAGGCCGGCGGCTGGTCAAAAGGCTGCACACGATACAGAACAAGATCTCGTTGTGTTAATAAAGCGAGTGCTAGCGAAGATTCGTACGTCGCGTAGAGAGCAGAACACGTGCTAAATATTCATTCTGTGATAACGTTCTTGAGAGCGCGAACGATGTATCAAGTACTTCGTTCCTATGTTGGCTGGTTGGCTAGTGTTTTTAGTCATGCTCTAGGTAAGTGTTTAATCGCCCTAGTAGGGGTGTACCAGGTTCTAGTAAGCCCATTGCTCGGAAATCACTGTAGGTTTCAACCGAGTTGTAGCCGGTATTTTAAGGAATCTGTCACGAAATACGGGCCTTTTCAAGGTGCGAGGAAGGGGATTGCCCGTATTTGCCGATGTCACCCATGGAATCGTGGAGGATACGATCCACCTTAGACGATTACCGAAGACTGCCGTAACCAATTCACCACAAATGCATTGGCTTTCGGAAAGGTACATAGTTCAAGTTCAGCTAGAGTGAGCCATTTGAATGGTTTAAAAGGTTCTGATTCCTTTCCAGACGTTAAACTTCCTAAGAAGAAAACTATCTCAAACTTCTCTTCATCAGTAAGCGTGCTGGTGAGCGGGCGGCCAATGCATATAGAAAGCCCGGTCTCCTCAAGACATTCACGCGTTGCTGCAGTTGTGGCAGATTCACCCCGCTCAATCTTTCCGCCAGGGAACTCATGAAGCCCTCTTGCTGATGAAGCGTTGTCCGCACGCTTGCCTACGAGCACCCGTTGTCTGTGAATAATAAGTACAGCGACGATACGAATCATGGCAGACAAATTGAATAGATTATTCTTGTTTTGGGACAAGGTCGAGCAGTCGACCCGGTGATCCCATGATGTTGTACCCCGCATCAACGTGGAGAATTTCTCCGGTAATTCCGAGTGAGTCACGCGACACAAGCCAAGCGCCTGCTTTTCCAACTTCTTCGTGAGTGATATTCCGACCCATTGGAGACATGTGCTGGTATAAGCCAAGCATGTCCTCGACGCCGGCTCCACGGCCTGCAAGTGTACGTAAAGGACCTGCACTAATTGCATTTACGCGTACGCGCTGAGGGCCGAGATCGAAAGCCATATACTTCACGCAGGCGTCGAGTGTGGCCTTACAGACACCCATGATGTTGTATCCAGGGACAACTTTCTCACCACCAAAATAGGTGAGTGTTAAGATTGAGGCATCCTTGGCAAGTATTTCCCTGGACAACCGTCCGACAGCAAGAAGGCTGTATGCGCTTGTTTCCATTGCGATACGAAAAC
>PKCL01000133.1 GCA_002862165.1 Planctomycetaceae bacterium | reverse complement strand
GACAAACTAAACGAGTCTTCTGTTGACGATGCACGAAACAGTCTTTCAACATTTTACACTGGTGAATTCACAACAAAATTTATTCAACAAACTGATTCTGAACCACCAACGACTTCTTTTTTAGAAAATCTATCTGATACGTCAGTATATCTTCAATATCTCTACATCCGCCAGAATCAAAGCCCTCTTGGATCAAAAGACTTGTTGAATGATGCTGATGATGGCTCGTCATATTCAGCAGCACATGCGATATACCATCCAATATTTCGAAACTTTCTGGGACGACTAGGTATTTATGACTTTTTCCTCGTCGATGCTGATTCAGGGAACATTGTCTACTCTGTTTATAAAGAAATTGATTTTGCCACCTCACTAAAAACGGGTTCTTTTTCTGGTACAAATTTTTCACGAACTTTTCAGGATTCAATAACTGGTGGCCGCCGCGATAGCGTTACATTTACTGATTTTGAAAACTATTTGCCCTCCTACCAAGCACCCGCCGGCTTTATTGCTGCCCCAATCTACAGCGGCCGTGAACTAAAAGGTTCCGTTATTTTCCAACTCCCTGTTGATAAAATTACGGAGATAATCAGCGAGACAACAGGAATGGGTGAAACTGGTGAAACATATGCGGTTGCCGCTGATGGTCTTTTTAGAAGTCAATCAAGGTTCCCTGAGACTCTTGGCGTCGAGTCAACGATTATCAATCCAAAAGTACGCGTTGACACCCGCGCAGTTCAATCCGCCTTAGAGTTGGGTGAATCCGGGACCGATTTAATTAAAGACTACCGTGATTCTGATGTTCTCTCCTCTTGGCAACCAATAACTATTCACTACGACTCTCGAGGAAGTAATAAGAATGTTACCTGGGCACTTATTTCCGAAATTGACCAGGCTGAGGTACTCAAGCCAATTCAGGCTCTCTTCAGGTTTTCAGTGACCATATTTATAGTGAGTACTATTGGTGTTCTATTGGTTTCAATACGTATTTCACGTCGTTTCTCTCAAGAAGCCCACCGCCAATCCTTATTGGTCGGTGGTATCATGGATAATACGCATGCATTAGCTGGTTCTTCTGAAGAATTGACGACTGTTAGCCAGCAGATGAGTGCTACAGCAGAAGAAACAACTGCTCAAGCAAATCTTGTGTCAGCTGCCGCTGAACAAGTCAGTGGCAACACTAAACTAGTCTCATCATCTGTTGAAAATTTAGTATCAAGCATCGAAGAGATCGCTCACAGTGCGCAGGATGCTGCAGCTGTAGCTCGCCAATCGGTTGGGATGGCTGAAAAAACATCCGACACAATGGATGAGTTAGGACGTTCCAGTAGTCAGATCGGTCAGGTTATAAAGGTTATTACTACTATTGCAGAACAAACAAACCTGTTAGCGCTCAATGCCACGATCGAAGCTGCACGAGCAGGCGATATGGGCAAGGGATTTGCTGTTGTTGCCAATGAGGTCAAAGAGCTTGCCCGCGAAACGGCAAAAGCTACAGAAGACATAGGGACGAAAATTGAGGCTATGCAAACTGACACCGAAAGAGCTGTCACAGCTATTGGTGAGATTGCTACTGTCATTGAAAAAATTGACCTTCTACAAACAAAGATTGCAACAGCTGTTGAAGAGCAGTCTGCAACAACGAGTGAAATTAGTAGGAACATCGGGGAGGCAACAACGGGCTCCACTGAGATCGCGCAAAACATCGTACAGGTAGCCCGTGCTGCTCAAAATACAGCTGAGGGTGCAAATAATACTCAACTGTCTGCCCAAGAACTTTCTCGCATGGCACAAGGCTTGCAACAATTAGTTGATGAGTACAAGGAATAGAGGAACCTGAGAACGCTAGTCTTATTCCTCACTCTGTTCCAAACTGTGATCCCAGGTACACATTTGATATAGTCCAGATAGGATAAGAAAAACTTCATGGACAACATGTAGTATTAGGATTTTATCTGTTGGGGAAAATATTGTGCATGCACTTATAGTCGACGATTCAAAACCCGTGCGCAGCATTCTTACAAAGGTATTGAATGGTCTGCAGTTTAAGTGTGTAGAGGCATCGAATGGGATTGAAGCTCTCGATAAACTTTCCCACATGCCCCGTCCGTCGCTGATAACACTCAACCGTCACATGCCGGAAATGGATGGGTTTGAGTTACTCGGCCGAATTCGTCGCAGCCAGCAATTCCGAAATCTACCTGTCGTCATGATTTCAACTGACTCTACTCAAGCAAGTGTAGAAGCGGCAATGAGACTCGGCGCAAACGACTTTGTTGCAAAGCCATTTACACCAAGTGAGCTAACTGAGCATCTCAGTGCACTCGGACTCATTACAAAACCTGATGAGAAAAGTGGAAAGCTACCTTCAATCTCCCCACCATCCCTGCCCGACGTCTCAAAAAGGGATGGCACACAGGACAATTCAATAAAAAAACCAATTCAATTACTGCTTGTCGATGACTCGGCAGTTATCCGTGGAATCCTCACCAAAACACTTCGTATTCTACCTGGTATTGAAGTCACAGGGACAGCCGCCAACGGTGAAAAAGCATTGGCTTTCTTAGAAAAAACACCCGTTGATGTCGTCCTACTGGATATCGAAATGCCTGTAATGAATGGTCTTGAGACCCTTCGTCACCTCCGCAAACAATATCCGAAATTGCCCGTTGTCATGTTCTCAAGCCTTACAGAACGTGGAGCAAAAGCAACTCTGGAAGCCCTCGTTGCTGGTGCTAATGATTACGTCGCCAAGCCAACCGCGACGGATACCGAGACTATTGTAAAAAAAATTGAGTCTGAATTAGTTCCAAAAATTAAGGCCGTCTATCGGCCGCCTCGTATTGCGCAGAGTTGTGCTCCAGAAACAACTAGTCCAAAATTAATTAATAAAACGTACTCCACAAAAAAATTTCACAAGATATCGGTAATCGTCATTGCTGTATCTACCGGAGGCCCTAGCGCTCTCGCAGAGATTCTGCCTCATCTTACAGTTGAAAACGCCCCACCTGTGGTGATCGTGCAACATATGCCAAAGGAATTTACAGGACATCTGGCTGTGCGACTTTCAAAAATGTGTGACCAAAAAGTAAGTGAAGCCAAAAACGGTGAAGCTTTACTCTCTGAACACATTTACATGGCGCCCGGTGGCGTTCACCTTGAAATCCAAAAACATGGCAGAGGGTTTAAACTAGCACTTCATGATGGACCTCCTGAAAATTCTTGCCGACCGTCCGCTGATGTACTTTTTCGTTCTGCATCACGATTATTTGGTTCCGATGTCTTAGCACTTGTTCTCACCGGCATGGGGAGTGATGGCCTTCTCGGAAGTAAAGCAATAGCTTCTTCTGGAGGTACTGTTGTCGCTCAAGATGAGCCAAGCAGTGTCGTATGGGGCATGCCTGGTCAGGTTGTTCGAGCAGGAATTGCCGACGCAATAACACCTCTTGATCACATTGGGCCCGATCTTGCCATGCGAATTTGTCGTCAAAAAACGTAAGCCATTTTAATTCCCCTTTATTTTTAACTACGAGACGAGCATTCACACATGGAGGTAAGCCCACCCCAGTTTTCTTACCTCTGCAATCTGCTCAAGAAGAAAACTGGTGTCGTCATTGACGAAAGTAAACAGTACCTCGTAGTTGCGCGTCTCTTGCCCATTGTTCGGCAAAGAAAACTTCCTAGTCTGGACACCTTGATTGATCGCATTCAAACAGCGAGTGGTAGTCCACTTGAGAATGATATCTTAAACGCCATGATGACTCATGAAACAAGTTTCTTCAGAGACACGTCGCCTTTCGACACCTTGAAGAGCATTCTTCCTGATTTTGTTAAGAAACGAGCTGCGACAAAACAACTCACGATCTGGTCTGCCGCATGTTCAACCGGTCAAGAGCCGTATAGCATTGCACTATTATTAAATGAGCACTTTGGAAATCTCTTGGCATCTTGGAAAATTCGTATTATTGCCACTGACATTTCAGACGTGGTGTTAAACCGTGGGCGTGAAGGTGTGTACAGCGAACTTGAAATTGTTCGTGGTCTTCCCGAAACACTTTTAAAAAAATACTTTCAGCCGTTTCAACGTAATTGGAGCATAACTCAGTCGTGCCGCCAGTTTGTTGAGTTTCGACAACTCAATCTCACGAATGATTGGCCAATCATGGCACCGTATGACATTGTTTTCCTACGCAATGTCCTTCTGTATTTTGACACCAAGACCCGTGGTGAAGTGCTCCAAAAAATGTCTCGTGCAATTCGACCAGACGGTGCACTCTTTCTTGGCGGGGCAGAGACGATGCTTGGAATGAATGCTGGCTACGAACGCCTTACGGGAAACGGATGTAGTTACTACAGACCCAAGCCATCATGATGAGGTTCCACGCCATTCAAAGCCAAGAATGGACACATCGTCTAATGGCCCATTTGGTTCGCACCAGGCTTGTATACTCTCGAGCAATTCGCCCACGCCAGCATCGAGATTACGAGAACGATTGAGGCTTATAACCTCTTTCAATGATTCATCTCCGAACTGCTCAAGATCTTTATCCATCGCCTCGGTGACTCCATCGGAATAGAGATAAATCCGATCCCCTTCCTGTAACTGAATTGTTTTTTCTTCATATTCTGCTTCTGGGAAAAAACCAACTGGAAGACTGTGCAATGATTCAAAGGTAGCCTCACCTGTAGCTGACAGGCGAAGCAACGGTGGATGGCCACTCGCGGTATATCGCATTTCACCCGTTTTAGAGTTCACTAGACAATAGATAAAGGTAAAATAGAGTTCAGAAAAATCCTGCGACTGAAATTGTTGATTCAACTCAGTTGCAACTTCAACCGGTGAAACAACCTCAGTTACACCATCATTACCAATTCGTACCAACACAGAACTGTCTGATGCTTTTGGTGTCAAAAACCTACCAACAGTTACTGAGAGTAGAGATGATGGCACCCCATGGCCACTGACATCAACCACAAAAAGACCAACATGATCATCATCGAGTTGAAAAACATTGAGGAAGTCACCTGCTAATCCATGACAAGGAACGTATCGCCAAGCCACCTCGCCACAATTAAAGTGAAGTGTTTCTTCTGCGGGCAAGAGTGCTCTTTGCACACGTGCAGCTGCTTCGAGGTCTCTCGTCATCTGGTCATTCGCACTCGCAATTTTTTGATTGAGGTCTCTAAGCTCCTGATTGTTTTGTTCGAGCTGATCCTTTGCAATCGCAAGATCTTGATTGGCCTGTATTAATTCTCGATTTTTGGCAACTGCGTTTTCGAAAGTTGATACAAGCAAATTCAGAACCTGCTGACGGCCTGCATTTACTTTGAATGTTTGTCCAGCAATGGCAACATCTATTGTCTGATCTGCACCTTCATCAACAGCAAGTGGTGTTTCAAGTAATGAATGAATACGACCAATCAGATACTCTGATTCATAGGGCTTCGTGACATAATTATCAGCACCCGCATCAAGACCTTTAATAATATCGAGTGGATCTGAAAGTGTTGAAAGCAGCACAAATGGAATCTTCTTTAACTCAGAATCTTGCTTGACTGCCTTGCAAAACTCATACCCCGTCATGTTTGGCATTTCGATATCTGAGA
>PKCL01000143.1 GCA_002862165.1 Planctomycetaceae bacterium | reverse complement strand
TATGGCATTGGCTCAGCTGTATTCTCATTGTCTCAATCAAAAAGCGACTGGACGATCAAACCAGTGTGGCAACAGTCGAACCTCCTTAAAACCAAGTTCACAAACGTTGCTATCCATAATGACTATGCCTATGGACTCTCCGACGGAATTCTTGAGTGTGTGGAACTCTCTACAGGGAAACGAATGTGGAAGAAAGGACGATACGGACAGGGACAGCTTCTTCGTGTCGGTGCAACGCTTCTCATTCAGGCTGAGTCTGGAGAGGTTGTCGCAGTGCCGGCAACCCCGGAAAAACCTGCAGAGCTTTCTCGATTCCCAGCACTCAATGGACAAACCTGGAACAACCTTTGCTTGAGTGGCAACAAACTTCTTGTCCGGAACGCGGAAGAAGCCGCTTGTTACGAGGTTTCCGTTCAACGAAAAACTGCATTGCTTCAAGAAACCGCCCAACAAACAGAAAAGGTGTTGAGCGATGAATGAACTACACGGACAAACAGTACTTGTCACAGGCAGCACCAGCGGCATCGGCCGTGCCGTTGCCCTCCACCTCGCAGCGTCAGGAGCAGCTGTTGCGATCCATGGACGCAATGCTGCTGCTGCTGAACGTATTGCAGACGAAATAAGCACGTCTGCCGGTAGCGTTGCTGGGATTTTCCTCACGGACATTGCAACAACTGATGGATGCCGCGAACTCATTGAGTCTGTGACGACAGCATGCCCAGCCCTTCATGCGGCCTGCCTCATTGCCGGTGCCGACACTCTGACAGGGGCAGCCGCGTCACTCCCGTTCGAAGATAAACTCCAGCTCCTTTATGACACCGATGTCCAGTCGACTCTTCTGCTCGGAAGAGGACTGGGCCGATTCATGAAGAGTGGCCATGGCGGTTCAATTGTCACGACAGGATGGGATCAAGCTGCAACAGGTATGGAGGGCGATAGCGGTGAATTATTTGCCACCATAAAAGGTGCTGTCATGGCATTTACAAAAAGCCTGGCAAAATCACTCGCACCACATGTCAGAGTGAACTGTATTGCTCCGGGATGGATCAAAACTGCTTGGGGAGATCAGGCAAGTGGGCCGTGGCAAGACCGGGCAGTTCGAGAATGTCTCCTCGAGCGATGGGGTGAACCCAGAGATATTGCTGAAGCCATCCAATGGCTGATCTCGCCGGGTGCAGGCTTCATCACAGGGCAGATTGTCAACGTGAACGGTGGCTTTCGCACCAACCAAACAGACTAACCAACCAAACAGACGAGCTGGCTAAAGAACGAGACCGGCTAAACAGCAATCGAACAACTGAAACAACATTGTCGTGAGCAAACCAGAGTTCACTCACGACAATGAGGTCGTTCTGCCTTTTTTTATCTTCTGAAAACACCCCGACCTGGGAGAGCAAGGCGGAATGCTCGCCCAGGTCATTGGGGCATCCTTCTGGGTCTACGAAGGTTCTGCACCCAATGGGTATGCACGCACCCCGTGCTCTTCGAGGTCAAGTCCGGACTGTTCTACCTCAGGTGATACCCGAAGCATTCCAATGCCTTTCAAGACACCAAACACGATGGACATGGTAATAAATGCCCAAGCACAGATCGCAACCGTACTTATTAATTGAACGGTAAAGAAACTACCGACTGTTTCAACACCATCTGGAAGATCACCAAAGATACCTGTGGCAAGTCCGCCCCAGACACCACAGAGGCCATGAACAGGCCAGGCTCCAACAGGATCATCAATCTTCAACTTCTCAAGAAGCAGAACACCCATGACAACCAGGACTCCCCCGACGACGCCGATAATAAGTGATTCTACTTGTGATACTCGGTCACAGTTGGCAGTGATTGCCACCAAACCACCTAGTACGCCATTGAGTGCCATCGTGACATCTGGCTTCCCAAACAATGTCCAAGCCGTGATGAGAGCCGCAACAGCACCAGAAGCAGCAGCTAGCGTTGTTGTCAGGGCAATATAGGTAGTGGCATTTGCATTCGCGGCACCCGCGTATGTCAGTTGGCTACCCGGGTTAAATCCATACCAACCCACCCACAGAATAAAAACACCAAGAGCAGCAAACGAAATATTATGTCCAGGAATCGGTGAACTTCGTCCATCTTTTGCAAAGCGGCCAATACGTGGTCCAAGGAAAATCGCTCCAGCGAGACCAGCAAAACCACCAACAGCGTGAACAACTACGCTCCCTGCAAAATCCTGGAAGCCCATGGCATCGCACCATCCGCCTCCCCACTTCCAAGCACCGCTGATCGGGTAAATAAGACCAGTCAAAATTGCACTGTAGACGAGATACGCTGAAAACTTCATACGTCCAGCAACCGCACCCGAAACAATAGTTGCTGCAGTCGCTGCAAACGCAACCTGGAACAAGAAGTCGGCATAGGAACTGTAATCTCCGTAGCCAGTGCCATCAGACGCCACTACAAACGGCGTGAAACTGCCGAGATAACCATCAACAGTCCATGCATCCCCGGGGTACATGAGGTTGAACCCAATAAAGAGGTACAGCAGCACCCCAACGCAGAGATCCATCACATTCTTCGAAAGAATATTGACTGCATTTTTTGCTGAGTTGAGTCCAATCTCAACCATTGCAAATCCAGCTTGCATGAAAATAACAAGTACTGCACAGATAAACATAATCAGGGTATTGATTGTGTAATCTGTTTCTTGAATATAAGCAGCCAACGCCTCTGCTGTTGCATCACCATCAGTCGCCTCTGCAGGAGTTGTTTCATCGGCTGCATCCTCTTCTTTCTCAGGAGATGCTTCTGCTGCTGAAGCCGTTTCTTCTGCACTTTCCTGGGCTATGGCCACAGGAGCCAGGGAATTGACAATCCCTCCCACAGCTACCGAAATCACTGCCCCAAAGAGCAGGCTATACACCCAACGATTCCTCACAAGATTCATAACACGCCTCCGCCTAAACTGAAGTGTTGAAAGGAAGGTAGAAACAGTGTCCTACCCTGCCGCCACCACGCACCAAGTTGGTGCACACCGTGCCGGCAGAATTCCCACTTTGCAAAGACCGTGCCAAACCTCAATAATTGCTCTTAGCCATTCAAGAAAAGCTATTTTCTTCGAAGGTTTCCTCATTTACTCGAAGGCATCACGTGCTCTTGTGCCACCATCCCGCTCACTTCGAAGGCACCACATGCTAGCAATGCAGGCATCGTGAAAAGTTTTTTCGTGTGCACATGATCAGAATGTGACGACTCTCTGTTCGACGATATCCGGTGGCATATTGGATAAGCCAGCTTGGCTGACAACAGAACGATCAAGTTCGTTCACGATGGCATCATCGACAGAGACTCCTGCTGTCGTCAGGAAATTAGCAAGGAGGCGAAAGCCCCCTTGTGTGAGTATTGATTCGGGGTGAAATTGAACTCCGTAAAGATGATCTTTTTGATTCTCAACGGCCATTATCGCACCATCGTGCGTCCGCGCCGTCACCCGCAGCGACTCAGGCAGTGAGTGTTCTTCAGCAATCAGTGAATGGTACCGACAGGCAGCCATTGGGTTTGGAATTCCTGCGAATAGTTTCGTTGGCTCATGCTCCACCTGACTCATTCGACCATGCCGAGGGTCCTTGCTAGAAATCACTCGCCCACCCAGAGCTTCAACGATCACCTGATGCCCCAAGCACACACCGAGTACAGGAATAGTTCCGCGAAAGTGCTGCACGCATGCTACGGAAACGCCTGCTTCTTTTGGTGTACATGGACCTGGCGATATGACGAGGGCTTCGGGCTTGGAGGCTACTATTTTTTCAATTTGTACATCATGGCTCGACAGCACGTCCACCTGCACACCAAGAAGTTGGAAATATCTCGCGAGATTGAATACGAAACTATCTCTATTATCGAGAACAACAATCATGTGGAAGTTCCTGTGGCTGCCGATTCAAATACAGACAGCATGCCCTCTGCTTTATGGAGACTTTCAGCATACTCAGAGGCTGGATCACTTCCGACAGTCACGCCACCTCCTGCCGCGAACACAATCCGTTTTCTATCAGTCACAAAGGTACGAATGAGAATGTTGAAGTCAGCATTGCCATCAAACCCGATGTAGCCGAGCGTTCCACAATAAGGACCTCGGCGAGTCACTTCGAGCTCGTGAATAATTTCACACGCCCGATACTTTGGCGCACCGGTTATGCTTCCACCGGGAAAAGCTGCCAGTACGGCATCGAGTGCGCGTGCGCTCGACACAAGTCGTCCTGTCGCAATCGAGACAAGGTGCTGCACGTACCGAAATCGCTCAAGACGACAAAGAGCCTCCACTGCAACACTCTGCGGCTCACAGACACGAGAAAGATCGTTACGAACAAGATCGACAATCATGACGTTTTCAGCCCGATCTTTTTCACTCGAACGCAGATCCTCACTCGCATAAAGATCCGCCTCAGGCCGCGACAGCACGCGTCGGGTTCCTTTTATCGGATGCATTGAGACCGACCGACGTGTCACTTTTAGAAATCGCTCCGGTGACATGCTGACAATGGCAGCAGCACCACAATCAAGATATCCGGCGAACGGTGCCGGATTGCACTGACGAGCTTTTTTATAAAGCGCGACGGGGTCACACGACAGTGCAACAGAAAACTGTTGCGCAAGATTGACTTGAAAAACATCCCCAGCCCGCACCAAATCAATGCCTGCCTGCACCATACTTGCATAGGTCGAAGGAGAGTGTGTTGAAAACACACCTGGGCTACCTGAAACAGGATAGGTGTGAGGTGATTCTGGCTGACGTGGGGACAGCACCAATGGGGACGAGGCAGGAATATCATTCTTATTGCGATCAAGTGCATGAAAATGTTTTTCAAGGCGATCACGACTACAGGCCCGTCGATCGGCTGGCGTTCGGCCGGGCACACCTTGAGAAATAGCCCATACCTTGTTTTGTTTATGATCGAACGCAAACACAACGTCATACATCCCGAACTGCAAAAGTGGAACATCACTACCGCGTTTTCTTTCAAACTCAATACCGAGAAGTGACAAGCCGGCATCGAAAGATATCATTCCCGCGAGACCACCCTGAAAAGGCGGCAGCCCCGGAATGGTCTGGCACGAGAAATTTGCCAACTGACTGTCTGCCTCTTCCAAAACATGCTGTATCGTCTTGGTTTTGGTTGATCCAGTGCCGTCTGGTACTACAAACGTAACGATCGGATCTGCTGCTACAAAAGAGTAACGATCTAATGATGGCGATTTGCCTGACGACCCGGTGCTCGCGTCATAGGACGGACCTGCTACTGTCGCTGAGCTACTATCAAAGCAGACGAGTCCACCAAGCGGAGCAAGAGCCTGCATCAAGTTTTCCAGATTGGTTTCAGGAGACAACTCTGCAACCAAGGCTCCAGAAGCGGTGTACCAGTGATATATTTTTTCTAGATTCATCAAATGCTCGAGAACTATGAGTCTGTGGACTTCAAGGCTTTCTTTTTTTGATCGGCCACGCGTGCAGCAGCCACTGAGGGAGCACATCCGATTTCAGGCTCTGTCAGGTATCCCCAATCCAGCGCCTGATCCTGCCGATAGTCTTTTTCAAGCGTGAGTGCTGTCATTGCTTTTGCCATCTCGTACCCAAGGTA
>PKCL01000373.1 GCA_002862165.1 Planctomycetaceae bacterium | reverse complement strand
ATGGTTTTGACCACCGTTGAGCAGGCAATCAATTGGGCCCGTCAATCGAGCATCTGGCCGATGACCTTTGGCTTGGCGTGTTGTGCAATCGAAATGATGGCCGCGGGTGCAAGTCGATACGACATGGACCGTTTTGGTGCAGGTGCATTCCGGGCAACGCCCCGACAGGCCGACCTGATGGTTGTTGCTGGAACCGTTACGTACAAAATGGCGAGCAGAGTTCGACGGCTTTACAATATGATGCCAGATCCCAAGTATGTCATTGCAATGGGTGCTTGCACCACCGGTGGTGGTCCATACTTCAAGTGGGGTTATCACGTCGTGAAAGGTGTCGATCTTGTGGTACCTGTAGATGTTTATGTTCCCGGCTGTCCACCACGCCCTGAAAGTCTCCTCGAGGGACTCATGAGAATACAGGACAAAATTATGGGGCAAAAACTTGCGAAAAATGCCGGTGGGACTGGAAAGATGTCTGATGAACTTCCTGTTCCACATCATTCCGGTTACGTAAGTTCGGCTGTCGAAGATGACGGATCACTGGTTTACGATCATCAAAAAGTTCAATCTTAAGATTATTGTTGGTCTTGAAAATAAGTACGTTTGGAAAGTTCAATGAGCGAACGGCTAGAAATAAAAAATGTTCATGTTGCTGTTGAGGGCCAAGAAATACTCAAGGGAGTTGACCTTGCCATCGGCCGAGGAGAAGTACATGCGCTCATGGGACCGAATGGATCAGGCAAAAGTACGCTTGGTTACGCGATCATGGGACACCCATCATACGAAGTTACTGAAGGTTCCATTGAATTGATCGACGCAGATGGAACAAGGCATGACATTCTTGCCATGGAACCTGATTTGCGAGCACGAGCAGGTGTTTTTCTGGCGTTCCAGCGACCAATGGCGATTCCAGGTGTGCGTCTTGCTGATTTTCTTCGACATTCTGTGACCAACATCCGCAATCCTGACCGAAAAGAGGGTCAGGAGCTTATGCCAATGCGAGACTTTCGAGGCGAACTGAAGAGCAAGATGAAAGACTTGTCGATCGACACTGAATTTGCACGACGGTATGTCAACGACGGGTTTTCTGGTGGAGAAATGAAACGTGCTGAAATCCTACAACTTGCCATGCTGCGGCCACAATTTGCCATTCTTGATGAGACTGACAGTGGTCTAGATGCTGACGCAGTTCGTCTTGCGAGTGAAAGTATTGCCCGCATTGGTGGGGCAGAGATGGGGATTCTCATAATCACTCATCACGAGCAACTTCTAGAACACAACATTCCTCTGCAGACACATGTCATGCTGGGAGGACGTATTGTTGAATCAGGCGGCCCAGAACTCGCTGCCGAACTTCATAAACAGGGTTACGACCGCATCAGAAAGGCGTATCCCGAAGCTGCTGCAGCCGAAGAAGCGATGGAAGCTGAGCGTCGCCTCGAAACGACAACATCCTGAGCAAAATCACAAAACGTTGAAAAGGAAATCATACGATGTCTACTGACACTGACGCATCTTCGACTCTCGCGCTCGGGGAAATTAATAAATACGATTTCCGTACGAACACACCGAGTGTGTTCAAAGCTCGCCGTGGGCTCGACAGAGATATTGTGTCTCAGATTTCTGAGATGAAACAAGAGCCGACCTGGATGCGTGACTTCCGCCTGAAATCGCTTGATATTTTCAACTCCAAACCAATGCCGAAGTGGGGTGGAAATATTGGAATCGATTTCCAAGATATCTTCTATTACTTGAAGCCGGCGGAACAGCAAGGCAAGACATGGGAAGAAGTTCCTGAAGAAATTAAAAAAACTTTTGATCGCCTTGGAATCCCCGAAGCTGAGAGGAAGTTTCTCTCCGGTGTCAAAGCACAATTTGAAAGTGAAGTTGTCTACGGATCTCTTGCAGAAGATCTCGCCAAAAAAGGTGTCATTTTCACCGACACAGACACCGCCGTGCGAGAACATCCAGATCTTTTGAAGGAATACTTTGGATCGATTATTCCACCTACTGACAACAAGTTCGCTGCTCTTAATTCAGCGGTGTGGTCTGGCGGCTCCTTCATTTACGTCCCTAAGGGAGTCTCAATCGAGTTTCCACTTCAGGCATATTTCCGCATCAACGCTGAAAGCATGGGTCAGTTTGAACGAACACTCATTATTGTTGATGAGGGTGCTCATGTGCATTACGTCGAAGGATGCACCGCGCCAATGTATTCAACCGAAAGCTTGCATTCGGCAGTTGTTGAAATTGTGGTGAAGAAGCACGGTCGCTGTCGCTATACAACCATTCAAAATTGGGCAAATAACATCTACAACCTTGTCACGAAACGTGCCCTGGCTTACGAGGGCGCCATGATGGAATGGATTGACGGCAATCTTGGAAGCCACCTCACCATGAAATACCCTGCGGTCTACATGATGGAGCCAGGGGCTCGTGGCGAAATTCTTTCGATAGCTTTCGCTACTGCCGGCCAGCACCAGGACGCAGGTGCGAAACTTGTTCACGCGGCTCCAAATACATCTGGCAGAATTGTTTCGAAAAGCATTTCGAAAAATGGTGGTCGCTCAAGCTACCGCGGTCTCGTTCGTGTTGAGCCGGGTGCAAAGAAGAGCCGTTCCAGCGTGGTTTGTGATGCATTAATTCTTGATGATATAAGCCGTAGTGACACATACCCATACATTGAAATCGAGGAACAAGATGTCTCGATTGGTCACGAAGCGAGTGTTTCAAAAATTGGTGAAGAACAACTGTTTTATCTCATGAGCCGGGGCCTCACAGAGGCTGAAGCAAGCACTATGATCGTTGGTGGTTTCATCGAGCCACTTGTGAAGGAATTGCCGATGGAGTATGCCGTTGAGATGAATCGTCTGATTGAATTACAGATGGAAGGTTCCGTCGGTTAAACCTCTTCTTCCCTAGACACCCTTACTTTGGCTTCATGACGACGACAACAGCACCCGCCCCAACGTTCAATCGACACGCACTCGAACAACTGCTTTCTGAACAACCTCTGCCCGAGTGGGCGGAGGCTCATCGGCTGACGTGCATGAATGCACTCGAAGAACTTTCTCTACCGGATCGCCATCAAGAGCACTGGATGAGAACAGACCTTCGCATGTTCAAGCCAGATGCGTGGGGCTTGCGACTCCAGCCGTCTGTAGAATTACCTGAAGGATTACTGTCGGCACGCTTTCCCACATCTGACGATGTGTCGCAAGACGCCCAGACTATGGGAAGAGCTGACTACGCGGGTCACTTCAAAACAATCAATGGACACGTAATCCAAAACGAAATTGATTCATCTCTGAGTGCACAGGGTGTTGTATTTGGTACTGCAGAAGACGTACTTGCCAGTAGCAGTGATGTACTAAAAGACCATTGGCTGAAAATCATTGATACCAAAAATGATTATTTCGCAGCACTTCACGGTGCATTCCATCGCGGCAGCATGATTCTCTACGTTCCTCCAGGCGTTCGAATTGCTGAACCAATACATTGCCTTGCGGCAATTGATAACGGTGGTGTCGACACCTCGCATGTACTCGTCGTTCTAGGAGACGGTGCTGAAGCCACTGTTCTCACTGAAACATGCAACTGCGGAACAACTGGATCTGACACCGGTTTCCATTGCGGTGGAACTGAAATCGTGGTTGGTGAAAATGCTTTCCTACGAATGGTGAACGTTCAGAACTGGGATCGTGGTGTTTGGCATGTTGCACGCCAAAAGGCAGTCGTTCATAAAAACGGAAAACTACAATGGACGCTTGCAGCGCTAGGTAGCCGACTATCTCAAGTTGCTCAAGATGTTTCTCTTGTAGGAGACAACGCTGAAGCACAGGTGAATGGCGTCATGTTCACCGAGGGAAAGCAGCAACTCGTCTACAACACCCTCCAGCATCATGAAGCCCCTTCCTGTCGTAGTGACCTGTTGTATAAAGGGGCCCTCCAAGACCGGAGCCGGCTTGTCTGGCGTGGAATGATCAAGGTTGATAAAGCAGCCCAAAAAACTAATGGGTATCAGCGAAATGACAACCTCATGCTTTCCGCGGCGGCGCGTTCTGATTCGATACCGGGCCTTGAAATTGAGGCGGATGACGTTCGCTGCACGCACGGCGCCACAAGTGGGCGAGTTGACGAGGAGCAAATATTTTATGCACAGGCACGTGGGTTGTCAGCAGATGAAGCTGCTCGACTCGTTGTTGCAGGATTTTTTCAGCAGGTTTTCGACCGTATAACAATTGCTTCTGTTCGAGAAGCATTAGCAACGGCGATCGGAAGTAGGATCCGAAGGGTCTCCTGATCCTTGAAAAACGTTCCCTTCTAGCCCCCAAAGAGCTTTTTATTTATGCCAGAATTCTTTCATGTTGCAAGTACATCCGACATCCCGGATCCCGGGAAGTCACTTGTCGAAGTCGACGGGGAGATGATCGCCCTGTTTCACGTAGCTGAATCATTTTATGCCATCGATGATGTTTGCACGCATGACGGAGGCCCTCTGGTTGACGGTGAATTGCAAGGCTACACCATCGCCTGCCCAAGACATGGAGCAAAGTTTGACATCCGTACCGGTGCAGCTCTTTCAATGCCAGCCATTCGCCCTACTCTTGCACATGACGTGAAGGTTGAAAACGGTGATATCTTCGTGCGTCTGCGGGAAGCTGGATCAGGACCCAGTGGAAATCCTGCATCTGCTGGACCAAAAGCATCTATCGCAAGTGTTTTCCCAACCCAGACCACTGATAAGCAAGAAGTCCTTGCGTCTACTGATGAGAACACTGATGCGTCTACTGATGAGAACACCGCAACAGAAAGCCTGACGAGTGCGACTCTCTCTGAGGACATTGTTCGCGAATTACTAAAGCAGGTTAAGGACCCTGAACTATTCGTCAATATCATTGACCTAGGACTTATTTATAACGTGTCGTTTAGCACAGCCCCTGACAATTCAAAACAGAATGTCTCAATCGACATGACGATGACAAGCCCGGCTTGCCCTGCTGGCCCTCAGTTAATTGCTGATGCGAAACGTGCTGTCAACACACATGAAAATGTGGAAGAAGTTGAGGTTCGTATTGTGATGGAACCACCGTGGACGCCCGACCGAATGACTGATGATGGCCGTGATCAACTAGGGATCTTTTGATTTCTCCTCTAACTGCACCCTAGCATGCGTCTCTTGATATATGAATGGTCCTGCTCAGGTGGAATGCAGAGCGAGACGGCGCGTACGATTCTAAAAAAGATGCCACTTGCTGGATTTCTTAAAGAGGGGCGTCTCATGATTGAGTCACTTGCATGGGATGCTTCAAAAAACGTGAGTATCGATGTCACCGTGATGGTTGACGAAACGCTTGCTCCAGAAGACGCTCCTCAACTTCCTAAAGATAGCACCATTCAGAGCGTGTCCTGTGGGTGCGATATCGAATTACTACTGGAGATCGCCCCCCATTTTGATCACATTATTTTCATAGCTCCGGAGACACAGGGAGTCTTGGTGCATGCACTTCAAGAAATTGAGGATGCAGGCTTTGGAGACCGGCTCACCAACTGCCCCATACCTTTTGTCTCTGCAGCAAGCGACAAGCACACAACATGCACAATCCTTGCTGCGGCTGGTATTC
>PKCL01000272.1 GCA_002862165.1 Planctomycetaceae bacterium | reverse complement strand
TCGCCAAGACTACTGCGATATCCGCTGCTGATCCAAAATCATTGTCGGCAACTTCAGATATGTTGCGAACCAGCACATAGCGGCATGATATTTTATCACCCTTCACACGCTGAGCCTGCTTTTCTTTTTTAAACATACATCGCACATACGGCTCTTCTGGAAAATGATCAGCATTGTCAGATACGTAGAACTCTGTTTTCCCAAAGGTACCATTCCATCCCTTATCTTGCCTCGCCAGATAATAGAAGCCATTGATTGTTCGGGTTTGACCCAAATCAATAACCAGCTCATGTGGATGCTTCTTTTTTTCTTTCGAAAACTGTGAGTGCCACACGGTACTCGGCTTTCCATCAATTGCATATTCTGCAAGTCGATCGTTTGCCCTGTTTTCACTACTAAAGCGAATCAACTTTATTTCCTCAAATGGCACGATATCGTGTTCTGGAATTCGTTGTACGTTTTTCAGGAGGGTCTGATCATCACGCAACGTCCCCCACTTTGCCTTCCGGTCTCGTTCGTGACGCTCTCGACTTTTGTCATAGTACGTTCCGGCTTCAACCGGATCGTGCGAGGCATCTGCAAAGGCTTTCATTTTCTCAAGAACATCTGAATGACTATCTGCGACAGATGTGGACTCACTCACATCGCTTGACAGGTCATAGAGTTCCCAAGGCTGATTCTGCTTAGTTCCTTTGGGCTTTCCGGGCTGAATTGCTTTCCATTTTCCATATCGAACCGCCGTCTGATTCCGGTACTCCCAATACATCATTTCATGCAACTCCTGCGAGCCGTCTGCCCCGAGAAGCGTCGGAGAAATCGAAATGCCATCAGTATCTTCAGTGGCTTTTGTATTCGTTAAGTCAGCAATCGTTGCCATAATGTCGGGCTGATAAAAAACAAGATCACGAACCGTATTCGCCGCAACTACTCCAGGCCATCGAACAAGAAACGGAATCTTCAAGCCACCTTCATAGAGATTGCCTTTCCCACCGCGAAACTCAACCCCAGTCTCTGGGTTGACGTTCGGTCCAAAAAAACCACGCGGGTGTTCCTTGCTTTTGAATCGATCCTGCCCACCGTTGTCTCCCGTAAAAAACACAATTGTGTTGTCTTCAAGTCCGAGCTCATGCAAAAGATCAAGGACATTCCCAACCTCACGATCAACCATCGAGACCATCGCAGCATAGTTTTTTGTGTCTTGAGAAATCGTTGGGTCACGCATCCATGCTTCATTCTTATACAGTTCCCAGGCAGGGTCATCGGCTGGAATGTCGTACATGCCATGAGGTGGTGTAATCGGCATGTAGCATAAGAAGGGCCTTTCTTTATTTTCTCGTATGAACTGAAGGGCGGCTGCATGAATTGGATACTCTGAATAGGTTTTTCCGGTTCGGCCACCGACATTCCCCTCCAGAACAACCTCTTCACTATTACGAATGAGGTACGGCGTATAGAAAGAGTGTGCGTGCACCTGATCGTAGTATCCAAAGAAAACATCGAAGCCGTGCTTCTCCGGGACGCCGGTAGAATCACGCCCCCCGCAACCCCATTTACCAAACCCTCCCGTGGCATACCCTTTTTGCTTCAGCATTGAAGCAATTGTTTCCTCACCCTCTCGCAAGGGAGTGCCACCATCGTTCGCTCGTACCGATGCATGCCCGGAATGCTTGCCTGTCATAAGATTACAACGCAAAGGAGCACAGACAGGCGAGCCTGCGAGTGCATTGGTGAATCGCATGCCTTCTCGGGCCATCTGATCGATGCGAGGGGTTTTGATATATGGATTCCCCATATGTCCAAGTTCAAAATACGCCAGTTCATCTGACATGATGTAGACAATATTTGGCGGATTCTCACCACGGACAGTGCCCGTGTAGACCCATGCAATAAACAGCAAAGCACCCAGTTGCAACCATTTCAAAAAAATCATACCCCTCACCCCGTATAACAAATTACCCAACGCACATCTTAATTTTCAAGAAAGCTTCGACTCGCCACAATTTCTTGAATAAGATCGCGCAGACCCTTTTCTGGCTTACTTATCTCTTGGACAATCTCATCAATGACAGGCCTGTCACTGACTTCTAATTCGCGGCCTAAAGCATATGCAAGTAGCTTTTCCGTGATGCAGCGAGCGAACTGATCCTTTCGCCGAAGGAGAGCCTCTTGGAATTCCACTGGAGTCTCGAACGAATCTCCATCAGGCATCTTCCCTGAGGAATCAATCGAAACTTTTCCGTCATATTTATCTCGCCATCCACCAATAGCATCATAGTTTTCAAGTGCAAACCCAAGCGGATCAATTTTTCGATGACACTCAGCACACGTTGCAACATTGCGATGCTTTTCAAGTTGATCACGAATACTGACAGCACCACGGATATCCGGCTCAATAAGCGGCACGTCGGGTGGCGGTGGCGGTGGGGAATAGCCAAGCACTTTTTCAAGCACATAAATACCACGAACAACAGGTGATGTATCAACACCATTTGCTGACGCCGTCAAGAATGCACCATGGCCAATCAATCCGCCCCGTCGACCTCCTTGTAGTGATACTCTTTGCAACTCATTACCTTGGATACCCTCAATACCATAATGCAAGGCAAGTTCACGGTTCAAAAACGAATAATCAGCATCCAGAAAATCCTGAACATTCAGGTTTGTATCAAGCACATGCCGAAAGAATAATTCCGTTTCTTGACGCATCGCTGCCTGAAGATTATCCCGGTAATATTCAAGAAATTCTGCTGACGGAGGCATCGTTCCGATATTATCCAGGTCTAACCACCGCCGCACAAAATGATGCACAAATCGTTCAGAACGTGGATCAGCAAGCATGCGTGTGACTTGTTCTGACAACTCAGCTTTTAATTTATTATTCGTTGCCAAGCGAAGTAACATTTCGTCTGGCGGTGATGACCAAAGAAAATAGGACAGCCTCGATGCCAGGGCAATTTCTTCAAGCGGCCCTTCACCGAGATTCAAATATAAGAACCCTGGTGCACAGAGAATGGCCTGACATCCAAGTTGAAATGCCTCCAAAGGATCAACTCCTGCTTTCAAACTATCAGCAACAAGGTTCTGAATTGGTTCAACTTCGCCCTCAACGGGTAGGCGTCGAAATGCTTTTTCAGCAAAGAGCTCAAGTTGCTGCTGAATTGTCTCGGCATTCAGTTCTTCACGGGCCAATTCGCCATAGATCGCACGATGCCCCTCAGTTGGCCAGACATCAACGTGCGGGCCCTCTATTCCAATTTCCCAAACGCGCAGACGCGGTCCCTGATATCCCTTGAGTACCCCATGCGCTTTTTCGAGACCACCTTTCATATCAACAAACGGCTTGAATTCAGGTTTGTCGGCAGCGTGTGTTGTCAGCATTCGCACCATTCGTTTGGCAGCCATCGGCCCATTACGAAAGCGAACTTCCGGCTCAAATCCTGCTTCCATATAGACATCCCACTCAAACCACTCAGGTTCTTCATTCGTCAGCTCGACTCTCGCCAAGGAAATCATTTTTGAAACATTCCCAGTACTTACAACACTTCCCCGTCGATCGACAGCAGCGATTTCCATAACCAACGGATCACCATTGCGAAAATCACCCAGTGCTTTTCCATAGTCATGGTGACGACTTATCGCTGCCGCCTTCACACGAATGGTGTATATACCACTATGCGGCACACCACCCTGCCGAACCAAGGGAAGAAATCCAATATGCCCACCACGATAGTGACGACCATAAAGATCAGTAAAAGGCGTATCGGGTGTAAAGCGAAAGCGATCAACTTTGAACAGTTTTGGTAAGTCTTCGTAGCCTTTCCCACTAAAATAGAAAGGGGATGCTTGCCTGTAACTTTTCGCAACTGGTCGTTTCCCGAACTTCGTGGCGCGATGAATAGCTTCTTCAGCCGCGCTTAAGTAATGATCCATTAACATGCCAGAGGTAACGAGACCAGCACCGTTGTTATCGAAGCCGTCAACCACAACCTCCTCAGGAAAATCTTCTGACGGATTCCAGACCTCAACATCGAGTCCGAGTAGATCCCCGATCGTTTGCCGATACTCCCATGCATTGAGCCGCCGAAGAACACTATGCCCACCAGACGTGTTGAGTTCGGCATGAGCAGTTTCAATGCGGCGAGTGAGCGCATCAATCATGACAAGACGTTCACTAGGGGAAGGCTGGGGTTTCCCTTCTGGTGGCATGCTTTCAAGATTCAGTTGGTCCACAACCTCTTGGTAACGACCCAAGTCATCAAGGTTCTCAATTTGTGATGAAAGCGTATCGAATCGACGATCAGCCTTTTGTTTTTGATCACCGTGGCATTGGATGCAATATTTTTCAAGAAACACCGCTGCATTCTGGCCAGCTGCATTTTGTTCAACTGTGCTTTGGTCCGCGATAGCGAATACGCTCAGGCCATGAAAAATAATGGCGGCATAAATGACGGCACAGTAGATTGTGGTTTTCATGCCACTCTCCTATCCAATTTCCATTGGAGAAAAGGTCCCTGTGCTTCTTCCGAAACGATCAGCTTCTTCTGCTCCGAACCACTGCAAAACAGATAACCAAAGATTCGAAAGGGGAACTCGCTTGTGTTGCTCTTCAGGACAAATAACATGCCCCTGATGCTTGAGCCCACCACCGGCAAGGAGCACTGGAAGATTCTTGTTGCTATGAATCGACCCATCACTCATACCGCTGCCAAAGACAACTAACGTGTTGTCAAAAACTTGTGCTTCTTTTAGTCGTGCAAGAAAGTTGCTGAGCTTCGTTGTTAAAAAAGCTTCTACGACCTGAAGTTGACCAATTCGGTCCTCTGATTTCCCATGATGAGAAAGACCATGGTAACTACCGAGGTCTAACTCCGACGTCCGGAAACCCAATCCAGTTTCCAATGTTGCCACACGAGTGGAATCTGTCTGCAAAGCAAGGGCCATGAGGTCGTAAAAAAGTTCTACTTCATCAATTTGCTGGCGTTCCTCATCTAGCACTTCTTCTATCGACGGTTTCGGTTTGGGCCGATGGAACCATTCTTTAGACATTTGCAGTCGCCGTTCAACGTCGCGCACCGATGTCAAATACTGATCCAACTTGTTTTGATCTGCCGCATTGAGCGTTCGGTGTAAGGCTTGCGCTGAATCACGCAGAACATCGAGCACACTGCCTCGATGCTCGAGTCGCATGCGTTCAACGTCCGCCTTACTCTGCGGCGGACTCACAAAGAGACCCCGAAAGAGCATCGCAGGATTGTTGATTGGTGGCACGTGGACGCCAGCACGCGTCCAACACATATCGGTACCATTAACGATGCCCGTGTTGATCGAAGGAAAACGAGTTTTGCTACCAACGAATTCGGCTGCTGCCTGATCAAGCGAGATATTCTTCTCCGGAAATCCAGCAGCTTCTTCTTTTTTAATACTGGTGAGAAATCCCTGTACTGCGCCATGCCCACCGTTGAGTCCATGGTCCAAATTTGAGAACACCGTGAGAGCGTCACGATGCATATCCAGTGGCTTCAGTGTCGATGTGGGAACATAATTATGGCCGGCAGCTTTTGGAAAAAAGTTGCCCGGATAAAAGCCAAGGTGATTCCCAACACATACCAACCGTCGTGGAGATTGATTTCCAACGTTTCT
>PKCL01000014.1 GCA_002862165.1 Planctomycetaceae bacterium | reverse complement strand
GAAACTCAAAGGATTCCTCCTCGATACAAAGAATTTCAGCCATATCCCGGCGTATCATCCAGCGAATGTGCACCTGGTCTACTGAGGAAAGCTGGCGGTCGTAGGTGGTTTTCACAAGATTTTCTCCAAGGATCACTTTGGCTCGATGTATTAAAACAGGTCCATAAATGCGTATTTTTTTGCTGGTGGCTTTTGGCAACCAATTTTGATTCTGAGAGACGCTAGCAGGTCTCGTCGAGTCAACCAAGATGTTTCCTCCGCATGAAACTGCCTTGACCGCTTCGTGGAAAGGGCCTATTTTCCCCCGGTCTGCCAGCCACCGTTTTGTGTTGGCTTCTCCTCGATTGTTGGATAATTGCATGAATTGGTTGCACATGCTTTCGCAACGACTGCGAGGCCAAAAATATTGCCCAGTGTTTTTGTTTGTTTTTTTTAACGCGATTTTTGTTGGGTGTGCTGGCCCGGCAATTCGTAGCCAAAGCCCTGAGCTCGAAGCGTTAGCGGCTGTCGAATCTGCAACACAGCTAGTCGGTGACTATGCTTCACCGTGGGGTTTAAATAGCCAACGGGTTCAACGGGCTGCACTTATAACGGGCTTAGCAGACACGGGAAGTGATCCACCGCCTGATCCACGTCGACAAATGCTCTTAGAGGATATGCAAGCAAGAGGAGTGGTCGATCCAAATCAATTATTAGCGTCACGCTCAACTGCACTTGCTTGGGTCAGTGGCGTGCTTCATCCGGGCATTCGGAAGGGTGATAGATTCGACGTTATTGTTGAAGTGCCTGGCAACCATGACACAACCAGCCTTACTGGTGGTTGGCTTATGGAAGCTCGGCTTGTTGAGATGGCTGTTCTTGGGAATCGTATCCGTGATGGTCACACACTAGGTGTGGCAGAGGGGCCATTGCTCGTTGATCCTGTTTCGGCTGGGGTTGTTGATTCTGTTGCAACACTTCGTGGCCGAGTGCCAGGCGGTGGTGTTTCTTTGACTTCACGATCGATAGGTTTATCAATCAATTCCGAGCACCGTTCTGTTGGCTTGTCGAAACGAATAGGTGATTGCATTAATCAAAGGTTTCATGCAATTATTCGAGGTGTGAAACGAGGTGTTGCGACCCCAAAGACGGACCGTTTCGTCGAGCTCGAAGTTCCTGAGGTCTATAGGAACAACTTAGGGCGTTATGTGAGTGTTGTTCGCTCGTTAGCGGTTGCTGAACCAAGCGGCAATCGTCATGCAAGGTTAGAACTTCTTTCGAGGCAGTTAGAGGATCCTGTTACCGCGCCGCGGGCCGCATTACGGCTTGAAGCTATCGGTAAGGAGGCGATCGGTATTCTTCGTGAGGGACTCGAATCGACGGATGCAGAAGTCCGTTTCGTGTCGGCTGAAGCATTAGCGTACCTTGGTGAGTCACTTGCAGGTGAAAAGTTGGCTGAAGCTGCTCGTGATTTGAGGAGTAGTCGTCCAAAGGCATTGGCGGCACTTGCAATTCTGGATGATGCAAACGGTATTGATGCATTGCGTTCTCTTCTCAGCAGTCGGAGTGCAGAAACGAGATACGGTGCATTTCGTGGTCTTTCAATGATCGACGCTCGGCTGCCTGATATTCGTGGTGAAAAGCTTGGTGAAGTATGTAGTCTTCACGTTATTGATGTGCCCGGTGAACCTCTTATCCATGCTACCCGCGCTGCACGAGCAGAAGTGGTGCTCTTTGGAGATTCACACCCAGTACGTGATGGGCTTCGGGTAGAAGCTGGACCATCAATTATTGTCGTAGTAGAAGAGGATGAAGCAGCCGTGAGCTGCTTCAGACCAAATGAGCCTGATCTTGTGACAACGGTCATTCCTCAGGTCGAAGATATTATTCATGCAATTGTTGAGTGTGGTGGTGGGTATCCAGATATCATCCAGTTCTTGCAGCAGGCAACATCACAGCGAAAGACAGAAAGCCGTCTTGCATTCGATGCCATTCCGACTGAGTTTGATGGACGGTTGAGTGTGCCGCGAGACATTGTTAAGAAGAAGCAAGATATAAAAAAAGAAGACATTCAGAATAAAAATGATGACAGGAAAGAGACAGAAAGTTATTGGCCCTCTCTGTTTGACACAGCGTTACTGGAATCTGGCGCATGATAACACTGAAAGCTTTAGAGCTTTTTGGATTTAAGAGTTTTGCTGACCGAACACGTTTTGAGTTCCCGGAGGGCATTACCGTTGTCGTTGGTCCAAATGGATCAGGTAAATCAAATGTCGTAGATGCGATCAAGTGGGTGCTTGGTGAACAGTCGGTACGTAATCTCAGAGGAAAGGCATCGACTGATGTCATCTTTGCTGGGTCAGCAGCACGAAAAGCACTCAATGCGGCTGAAGTGTCTCTGGTTTTTGACAATACAACACGAGAACTCCCTGTTGAATCAGATGAAGTACGCATCATGCGGCGGGTCTACAGGAGTGGAGAGAGTGAGTATCTTGTCAATGACGGGATCAGTCGGCTCAAAGACATTCGTGAGATTCTTAGTGGAACTGGTGCAGCAACAGATGCATATAGTGTCATTGAGCAAGGTCGTGTTGATGCATTGCTGGTAGCTTCTGGAAAAGAGCGACGGGCAGTTTTTGAAGAGGCTGCTGGGATTACCAAATTCCGTGCTCGTCGAACTGAGGCAATGCGGCGATTAGACAGAACAGAACAAAACCGTCAGCGGTTAGCAGATATAGTAGGTGAGGTAGCTGCTCGTTTAGAGACCGTAAAAAAACAAGCTAGCCGAGCTCGTCGCTGGAAGCGAATGACAGAAAAGCTTCAGTCGCTGCGTTTTGCTGCTGCCTCAGCAGACCTAGTTGGTGCTAATGCTCTACTCAGCGAAGTTTCATTAACAACCCAAGAAGCAAAAACTCGGTCTGAAGTAGCAGAAACTGAAAAAGCAGTTGCCGAAGAGAACCTCAGGAAGCTTGGGGAAGAGCAGAAAAAAATTGAGCCAGAGCTTGTGTCGATTCAAGAAGAGTTGGCTGCTGATCGGGAACGTGTCGTCGCAATGGAGGCTAAACGTGAAGCCTTGCGCATTCGCTGCGTGGACGTAGAGGGAGAATTACAAACTGCTGCAAATGTCGTATGCTTGAATAAGAATCAGTTGCAGTCAACGGCTCGAGGAATAAGAGCGGTTCAGGCAGGCTGTGATGCTGCATCAAATGACTTGCATCGCGTTGAATGTGAGTTGCGTGAACAAGAAGAAGCAATTGTTGGTTCACGTGAAGATGCACAATCGGCCCAGAAACGGTTATCAGAGTTGCGGGCGACAAAGGATCAGCAATCGAGTGCCTGTCAAAAAGTTGAGGCTGTGGTAGTCCAGCGACGCGGGGAAGCAAAAGCCGCTTTGGACTCGGTGGAGCGATGTCAGAGTGGGCTTGAGAAGTCGTGGGCTTTAGTACACCGTTTAGAAGAGGGGACTGCGGCACTAGAGGGCACGGTTGATGTCCTGGCTCAACGACGGATTGATTTACAGGCTCGTCATCAACAGCTTGATGCTGAACAACTCACGGCCACAAAGAAAGTCGAGCAGGCATGGCAGAAGTTAGCTGAGAAGCAGGGTCGACTCGAGGTGCTTCGAGATCGTCAGAAGCTGCTCGAGGATTTGATTGCATCGCACGAGGGAGTTTCTGAGGCAACTCGTCAAGTTTTAGATCAATTTTCAGGTGAGATTCCTGGTTTGTGCGGTCTGCCAGCAGATCTCATTGTCGCCGATAGTCAATGGGCTGGCCTTGTAGACATAGCAGTTGGTGTGCTTGGTCAGCGGATTGTTGTAGAGCGACTGTCGGACATGCTTGATTGGTGTCAGAGGTGGGAGCGATCCTTCTCTAGTGAAGGACTAATTGCAGCGAGTGGTCGTGTCGGATTTTTAGCAATCGATAAGTTGCCGGAACCACCGTCTCTGAAAAGTCAGGAAATATTTGGGGATGATGGTGGTGTCATCGGCAGGTTAGACCAACTTGTCTCAGGCGGAACTGTAGAAGAAAGAGACAGTGAGGAGGAGCAGTCGCAGGTATTATCTGGTGAATACGTTACGGGTGAAGATAACGAGCAAGTGATGAACCAGTTGAATGATGTAGGCACACTCTTAAAGCGACGACTTCTCGGCCGGGTCTGGATTGTTGAATCTATTGATTCAGCTCGCCGTGTTATCGACCGAATGCCACCTGGATTAGTTTTCTTATCTCAAGACGGAAGCTGGCTTTCAACAGATGGTGGCTTCGAGGTAGGAGAAAGCAGTGCCGGGGTAGGCCTTGTTTCTCGGCATAGCGAGTTACGGTCCGTGAAAACAGAACAGCTTGTAATTATGGTTTCCGTACGTGAGGCGAAGAGTGATCTGCATAGTTGTCAGCAGAAACTTGAAGACTTCCGGGAAGAGCAGAAGCGTCTCGTCGCAAAACAGCACGAATTGGCAGAATCCATAGCATCCAGTCGAAGTGAGCAGCAGCGTTTTCAACGAGAGTTACAAGCTGCTCGTAGTCAGGTAGACGAGCAACAGCAAGAATTGCACGGTTCGGAGTCTCGAGCAGTTGAAGCAGCTGACGCTGTTCGTACTGCGACAACCGAAAGTGGAAAACTTGCAGCTGAAATAGGAAGAACAGACAAAACTCTCGAGGACGTTGAATCAAGTTTAGAGACATTAGGTCAGTCACACGAGCAAGTGCTCGAGCGCATCACGGGTCTCCGCGATCAACTGTCTATTTGTAGAGAGCGGGTGGCTGGCCTCGAAGCTACTGTTGTTGCAAAGAAGGCCGATGAGAGCAGACAAGAAGTAGAGTCTCTTGCCGCGATCGTAAAAGAAAATACAACGAAAAAAAGACTCTCTGTTGTTACTCTTGAATTACTTCAGGTTGGTGATGGATACGCCGAAGCATGTTTGCTGGCGGAATGCTCGGCTCGTCGTGTCGCAGTGATCGTTCGTCAGCGGTCGGCGATTCGTGCTGCTGAGAGGCAGGCTACAAGCATCGTTGATGGTGCTCGTGAAACGCTCCACGAATGTAGTTCAATGAGTCATGCTGCGGATCTAAAAAGAGAGACCGCAATGCATCAGCGTACACGAGTTCTTGAGCGATTGCACGATGACTACGGGATTGATCCCGTGGCTGATTTGCCTAGTCCAGCACGGACAGACTCAGAAGGCAACGTTATTGAAATCCCAGAAGATCGAGAAGAACTTGATAACGAGATAGAAGACAATCGAAGAAAAATTGGAGCCGTAGGTTCAGTCAATCTTGAAGCACTTGCTGAGTCCGAGGAGCTAACCGAACGATTGGCTGGTCTCGAATCTCAACTTGTAGACGTTACAGATGGAAAGCATTCTGTTGAAAAGCTAATCGAAAGAATTGACGAGGAGAGTCGTCGGTTACTTGGTGAGACTATTGAGAAAGTGAGAGCTGAATTCTCTGTTCTTTTTGAACGGCTATTCGGTGGGGGTCAAGCAGATATAATTCTGGACCCAGAAATTGATCTTCTTGATACAACGGTTGAAATTGTGGCTCGTCCCCCTGGAAAAGAACCCCGAAATATATCTTTGCTGTCCGGTGGCGAGAAAACAATGACTTGCGTGGCTTTGTTGTTGGCAATATTTCGCTCACGTCCGAGTCCCTTTTGTGTACTTGATG
>PKCL01000213.1 GCA_002862165.1 Planctomycetaceae bacterium | reverse complement strand
ACAATCTTAGCCAGAAAACCTTAGCCAGAACAACGGTACGCCTTTCACGTTTTCGCAATGTATACTTCGTAAGACATATGCATGCACAGCGGAGACCGAAGACTATGGCGGCTACTTTTTCTACCCTGACATCGGGATTTCTTGTAGTAGCGTGGCTAGCGATTCATGCGGGTAATTTTGCTAATGCCGATGAGCAAAATACAACACCTCTACGACCCATTCGGGCGACCAACCGCGATGCTACAGAACGAGTCGATCCATCAATCAGCAATCGTCTTAGCCTTACTGAGCGCGAACGACTTTATGACAAGGTTGTTCGTGATGCACGACAGTTAGAGATGCAAGGTGCACAACTTCGCCGGCTTTCGATTCTTCTGAGACCCGCTGTCGTACACATTGATGCACGAAAATCGGATAGTCGTGGACGTGTGTCACGAGACGAGGAAGAAACCGGCTCTGGAGTCATTGCAAATCTTGCTGACAAAGTCGTGGTTATCACAAACCGTCACGTCATTCACAAAGCAGACTTGGAGAATATCGCGATCCGGCTCGATGACGGACGAGAAATTCAACCATCTCGTGTTTGGACAGATAGCGACACAGATATTGGTGTCATGCTCATTGCCGAGTCACATCTACCAACTGCTCGTCTTGCCGAAGGAGAAGGGGTCCAGATTGGCGATACTGTCTTGGCAATTGGGAGCCCATTCGGGCTTTCCCACAGCGTAACTCTCGGTATAGTCTCAGCGAAAGGCCGCAGAGACCTTGACTTGGGTGAGGGTGGTATTCGTTTCCAAAATTTTATCCAAACAGATGCGGCTATCAATCCGGGGAATAGTGGTGGGCCACTGATAAATCTGCGGGGTGAGGTTGTTGGACTCAACACTTGTATCGCAAGCAGTTCCGGCGGTAGTGAAGGCATTGGTTTTGCAATCCCGATATCAATGGTGATGTTTGTAGCCCGCCAGCTTGTAGAAACTGGAGCAGTATCTCGTGCCTACCTCGGTGTTGCACTCGATAAAAAATTTGCTCTCGCCACAGCCCATGGTCTCGGTATGACTCGGCCAGTTGGTGCTCTTGTCACTGGCATCACGCCTGGCTCTCCTGCAGAAGAAATTGGGCTACTGCCAAATGATGTAATCTTAGAGTTTGATGGTGAACCAATTGAAGATGATGACCATCTTGTCAGCTTAGTCAGCATGACTCCCACCAACGAGGAGGTGCGGATACGTGTTTTTCGAAATGGTCAGCCTCTATCACTTGAGGTCACCGTAGCTTCTCGCGACGCATTCGAGCAGCAAGAATAAACATGGGTTCAAGCGTAGGCTGCCCTATCGTTCTGCTTGCTGAGAAAACTTCACGAGGTCGTGCAATATCTCCTTCGCTCGGCCCGAATCAATTGCCTGCTCAGCGAGTACTCTTGCCTCCGGAAGGCCAGCCGCGCTGCCGGCTGCCCACAGTGCCGCAGCGGCGTTGATGACAACGACGTCACGAGCCGGTCCAAATGCACCAGATAATACGTTGTCAATGCACGCCGCGCTCTCCGCAGCGTTGGCTACAAGGAGTTCATTCCTTCTCGATTCAGGGACCGTTTCGATACCAAAGTCTTCAGGAGTCCAACGCAATCGTCTACATTCTTGAGGAGAAACGTCGAGTACACGCGTCGGCGCAAAAAGCCCAACTTCATCGACACCATCTTCTGAAGAAACGATCACGGCTCTTTGTAAACCAGCAAGTTGAGCTGCTCTGGCTACCGCTTCCTCTGCCCCAGGGCGACCAACACCAATTACTTGTACTGCAACAGGTGCTGGATTGCACAAAGGACCAACAAGATTAAATACCGTTGGCTTTCCGACACGACGACGCACTGGCCCGACTTTTGCCATCGCCGGATGGTGTGCTGGAGCATAACAAAAACAAATACCCACATTTGCAAGACACTCAGCAACCATCTCCACTGGAATATCAAGAACAACACCAAAATGCTCGAGCACATCCGCCGAACCCGTCTTGCTTGAAAATGCGCGATTACCATGTTTTGCAACGGAGATCCCCGCTGCTGCAACAACCAGTGCTGTCGCTGTTGAAATATTAAACGTCCCTGAACCATCGCCACCAGTTCCACAGGTATCAACAATCGGACCAGAAACAGATGTTCTTAATGGCACCATGCGTTGTCGCAGTGCATCAACAACACCAATAATTTCTTCTGCCGACGGCATCTGATTTGCTGAACTTTGGAGCCATGTTTCAAAGTCAGCAAGTGGCATTTGATTTTCAAGCACGATATCGATAAGTCTCGTGATTGTCGTTCGATCAAGTGGTCCTCTGTCTCGGACTGCCTCAGAAACCTGACGAATTACTGTATTGATAAGACTCTTGTCCATTTTTCATCCCGCAGTAAAACAAAACCAACCGAATTTCAGGAATCAGTACCGCACCACCAGAAACCGAGTTGCACAATCTTACAGACTACTAAACTCACAACGATAATGTCATGTTTCCGTACTCGACATGGATCGCTACTATGCCGACATGGCAAAAAAAGTAATTATCGATGTAGACCCAGGAATCGACGACGCAATAGCCCTCGCTATTGCGTTGTTTGACCCTCGTCTGGAAGTCCTCGCTGTCACGGCAACCGGCGGAAATGTCTCTTCAGAACAAGCCTCAAACAACTTACAAGCAATTATTGCGTATCTTGATCCGCCTCGAACCCCACGGATTGGCATTGCGTTAGAAAATACTATCCTCCCAGAACGATCAGCAACCATGCACGGGCCCGACGGATTAGGTGGCCTCCACCTGCCTGCGGTCCCTCTCCACAGTGCACACGCCGCAGAAAAAGTCATGTGGGAAACTATTCGGGCACATCCTCGAGAAGTTACATTTCTCGGCCTCGGGCCACCTACAAATCTATCCCGCTTACTCCGGCGTGACCCTAGCATTGTTGAATTACTTGGCAACACAATTCTTTGCGGAGGCACGCTGCATGCACACGGTGGAGCAAGCCCCGTTGCAGATTTCAACTTTTATTGCGACCCCGTAGCCGCTCGTCACGTTGTTTGCGAACCCTTTAAGAAATCTTTGGTTCCCCTAGAGACAACGTCACAGGTGACCTTCGGACTCGAGATGCTTGAACAACTTCCTGATGCGTTTTCACGTGCCGGGAAAATGTCTCAACGCATGCTGAGTCATGCATTTCGTGCACACCGACAAATCTTGGGTAGCGAAGGTATTCATCTTCATGATGTCGTTGCTCTTGTTGCGATAACGAACCCAGAACTCTTTTACCAAGAGACCGTGGCTGCTGACATCGAGATTGCCGGTGAGCTTACAGCAGGAATGCTGGTCATAGACCGCCGTCACGTCCCCCAATGGAAACCAAACCTCGACGTATTCACCCACTGCGACTCGGCCGCTGTGAAAGATTGTATTCTTCGAGGACTTCGTTTAGCGGCTGACTCAACACCCTAGCGATACAAAAAAAGCGACAACAATACTGTTTCCGAAAAATAGTGTTGCTGAATGAAGTGCCCTAAAAAAAGTCATGAATGACTGCATTTGAAGAACGCTCAGCTATCGTTTTTTCGTGAACGATCATCTTATGAAAGGTGCCCGTAAGCCGATTCTGCTTCCGAACCACTTATATGACTGTTCACCGAATTCACAACTCCAAAGCCATGGAGAGAAATACTTCTAGAGCACCGGAAGCAGACGTCTCAGGGAACATCAAAGTCCCTGAAGACAGCAACCGACCGACAGCATCACGAAAGCGTCGACTCACCAAGGTCCAAGTGTATCGGCAAGGCATACTCAAGGCATACTCAAGGCATACTCAGGACAATCTCAAGGCAATCTGCTTAGGCAGTTTTAGGTCTCTACCGCTCATCTTCTTTTGATCATGAGTGCGTTTGCGGCGTTCTCTTTAGAAATCAGCTTGACGGGAAATCAGGTTAACGGCACCACTAAACCGTCATAGGCTAATTCCATATCCGCCGGTAGCGATGATTCCACCGTTGCATGATCGATTTCATGTGACATATGAACAAACAGTGTCCTGCGGGCTCCGATTCGCTCCGCTTCTTTCACTGCCTCATGAATTGAAAAATGTGTGGGGTGATGTGCTGGTCGTAAACAATCCAAAATAAGAACATCGAGGCCTTCGAGCAAGGGCTGAGTCTGCTCTGGAATTAAATTTGTATCAGTACAATAGGCAACATTTCCAACCCGGAAGCCCAGCACTTCAAAAGCACCATGATGCAAACGTAACGGAATAACAGTCACTCCAAGCAAGTCAAAAGGAGACAGACTAATTTGATTGAGGATCATCTTTGGAAGACCTCCTCCGGCTACAACCGGTTCCTGAAAAGCATAATCGAAGGCACGACGAATCCGCTGTTCTACACGCGGTTCGCAATACACCGGCAGAGCACTACCTTTCCGAAAACACAGCGGTCGAATGTCATCCAGACCGTACACATGGTCTACGTGATCATGGGTATAGAGAATTGCATCAACCGACCCGATTCTTTCCCGTAAAAGCTGTTCACGAAGATCAGGGGTAGTGTCGATAAGCAATGTTCCTCCGGGCAAACCAAGGACTACGCTTGTTCGTGTTCGATTATTTCTCTTGTCACTGCTTGTGCAGGTCAAACAGCCACAGCCAACGACTGGCACTCCGACGCTTGTGCCAGTGCCCAGAAAAACCAATTCACCCCGAAGGTTTCGGCTCGCTGCGACTTGAAAGCGGGACGTAGACATAAGAATGGGGACCACTACTCGTTCGTCAAGTTTCTTTTTTAAATCATACGTTTTTAAACGTACCAGATTTCCGCGGTCTCCGTGGAGCAGCACCACCGAAGAAAAACTGTTCTGCCGAAAAAATGTTCTACCGAAGATGTGCTTCTCAACGTATTACGACGATGGCTTTACATTACTACTTTCAGCACCCTTCAAATTCTTTGATCCTGAGAAAGCTGGTAGCTAGCATTTTTACCATTTTTTCTACTTATGCCTCACGGTGAAAATATGCAACCCTCAATCGCAGATTTCACAAGAGAAACTGAGGGCATGAGTTGGCAAGATTTTTTGTGCACCCAAACTTTGACGAACATAACAATCACCAGACGCCACCCGACGACCTGCCGGTGATTCAAAGCCACTACCGAAAGTAATGAATAATTTTCCACCACTTATAAAATCGATCTACTGCGAGGATATGCGACTCACACACTTCCACACGCTTTGCCACAACGAGACTGCCGAATTTTTTTCAGCATCGCACCGAAGGCACAGCACGGCGAGGAATGATTTGTTCGCGAGAGTTGAACTGCACTCGAGACACTCTTCACTGGCCACCTACACGCAAGAATACTGTAAAAGTTTTATCTTTTACTTGTTCAAATAGTTGCCATGTAGATTAAAAATGGGTATGACTTGAATTGCTTCCAAACTACAACATGAACTTTCTGCAACCCACACGTGGCACCTTCAATGAAAAGCTACTTAATAATCATTACGATCTGCCTGCTCTCACCAGTGATGGCCTCGGCAGAATTATCTCTACCTAATATTTTCAGTGATCACATGGTGCTACAGCGAGAGCGAACTGCATCCATTTGGGGGACCGCAACACCCGGCTCCC
>PKCL01000093.1 GCA_002862165.1 Planctomycetaceae bacterium | reverse complement strand
GTAAACTCGATACCGCTGGTAGCAGTTGATACTGAGGTTCCTCTGATGGTCACACCGCGCTGGAGTGCTGCGGTGCCATCACCCAAAAACTTGGAATTCCGTACAGAAGAACCGCCTGCCTGTGAAATTGCTGTGTTGTACAGATTGGCAGTCGTACCCCATGGCTGTGGAGTTCCTTGGAGGTTGCCATTGACGAGCAAAGCATCAGCAGAGCCCGTAACGTCAATGTTTGCAATCGTGACGCCACCCTGGGCAGAGGTGTTGATGCTTGTTCCACCAGGATTACTCAGCAGTGGATTCTGCGTGCTTTGTTTTGGAACGGTAAAGAGGTACACGCTACGGCCATTAAAGGGACTACTCTTACCACTAAAGGTGCCACAATCTGGACCAACCTCAATAGTAAGAGGTCCACCACTGCCAACAAGAAACTGATTGTCTGCTTGGAAGGCGAATGAATCGCTATAGGAATTCGGGACCGTGCGGCTACTGCCTTCATGCACATAGACAATGTCCCATTCTTGCTGTGCTGCTGTTTGTGCGTCAGCCAGGTTTGTAAATGGTGCTTGGGCTGTTCCATTACCACCGGCAGATGCAGTGTTATCGACATGGATGACCTTCCAAGGTTGGCCAGTAACCCGATTCCCACACACTAACGGCGTCTGGTGTCCACGAACAATGTGCTCATTTCGCATCATTGGCTGTTCGAGTTGATCGGGAACATTGCGTCGTCGACTGCCACCCATTCGGTAGGTCAGCCGTGCAAAACCCGTTGAGTCAAAGAATGGGTCATTGTTGTATTGCAGGTTAATGTCCCAATTGTTTGCAACTGTTATGTCAAACCGTGTGTATACACCGCCGAAAAATGGCACCATTCGTTCACCTGATTCGGTGCCCTGGCTCCATTCATTGGCGTTGCCAAATGTGTAGCCACCAACAGAGATCATGCCACCAAAGGCTTCAAGCTTTGGAATCCAGGCACCTACTTCAAGATCTGCTCCACCAAGGGCGGCATCAAGTCCATACGCACACAAAATATAATGTTGGGTGAAAGGGGCACCGGGGGCTCCAACGTTGTATGCAGTCGTGCCAACAGGCATATAGCCATTACTCCGAATGGCTCCCCTGTCAGTCAGGATTTCACCAGAAAATCCAACTTGCTGATACATGTGACCGAATTGGCCGTATGGAGCATCACCCGTATTCGAATATTGGTTCATGTCGCCGTCATAATCCCAGTACAGACCAAAGCCAAGAAGTGATCCGTTGTCAGTAAGTTGTTTTCGAACAACACCGACGTTTGAGAAAAAACCACCATTGGTTGAAAGGTGTGTTCGAAGGTCAGCAGACCAGAAACCACCAAGGTCATCTTGGGCATACGGAATAAAACCACCAAGGGTCATGTAACTGCCAAAATAACCAAGGCCTCGTCCGGCACCATTTACTCCGTAATAGAAAAATCCTGGGCCAGCCTCATTGAGACTACCAAGTGCTCCGAGTCCACGATTGACAACACCATTGCCTACACCCTGCGGCTGCGACATTGCTGACTGACCGACCTGCGCAAATGATTGAACCGGAACCTGAAAACACAGAATGCCAATCAATGCGAGCGTTACAAGATGTCGTACTCTTTGTGCCATAGAGTTCATGCGTCTTTGCCATATCCTGAGTCGCGCAGCGGACCCGTGAGTAAGCTTTCGTTGACGGCTTTTTGTGGCCGGTACGGTCATTGTTTTACTTCTCTGAACGGGGGCGTGTCGCATCATCGCTCCAGGTCCTCTTCACCTTTGGCCTCCCAGTACGAGAGACTCCCGTATGAAAAGACCGTTACGATCGTCATTAGTGATCGTCTTACGCCGACCCGCAGCATGAGAATTTTCGACAAAAGGTTCGGGATCGGCACGGGCTTTGAAGATTACCAGTCTTGCCTGCCTTGCGTAGTGCAACACCTGGTGGGCTATACATCCAGGAAAAATGCAGCAACGTTCGATTCTTGAGGAACCCAGACGGCCGAGCAATCATTATTCTTTGGGGCGGTGCACGCTCTTTCGTCCATAGACGAACTAGGCGTCGACGATGCGGAATCGGCTGACGGTATTCGTCATGCCCTCAATAGCATCTTCCATGTGGGCAGATGCTTTTCGGAATTCCGTCAGCGTTTCGGTCGCGGCTTTTGAGTTGTCAGAGAGTGACACAAGGTTTTCGGCAATCTGGGTAGCGCCGGAAGTCTGGGCCTGCATGCCTTCGTTGACATGGTCGAATTGTTGGTTCAACCCCTGTACTTTATCAATAACAGTTGAGAACTGCTCACTGATACTGCTGACTTTTTCAACGCCGGTTTTGACTTCCGCTGAAAAGCGGTCCATCTGCATGACACCAGCGGCGACAGCCTGTTGCATCTGTTCAACAAGTCGCTCGATATCGAGTGTGGCCACTGCCGTCTGGTCAGCAAGTCGGCGAATTTCACGAGCCACTACCAGAAAGCCATGTCCGTACTCACCAGCTTTTTCAGCCTCGATCGCAGCATTGATAGAAAGCAGGTTGGTCTGATCAGCAACTTTTGTAATGGTTGTAATCACAACATTAATGTCTTCAGCTCGCTGCCGGATAAGTGAAAGCCGTTCTGAGAATTCACCAGTCGCTGTTTCGAGATGTGACATGGTCTGGCCAACCCCTGTAAGATCTTCACGACCTGCTGAGGCAACTTCGGCAGTATCAGTGGCGACATCAGCGACGTCAGCCATTGTCTCACCGAGTTCTTTTCCAGTGACTGAAATTTCACGACTCGCGACGGCTGCTTCACTTGTGCTTTTTTCAAATGCTTGCACGACCGACTCTTGTTGGCTTGATGCGGTGGAGAGCTGCTTTGCTGTGGACGTCAATTCAACCCCAGATCGTTTCACCTGTGAAACAATTTCACGAAGGCTGCCAGTCATAGCTCCAATGTCACGAAGAAGCTGGCCAGATTCATCGGTGCAGGAAATCGCAGTCTCCTCAAGTGCAGCACCAGTAAGGTCACCTTCTGCAACTCGTTGTGCTGCGTGTGCGGACTGCTCAATACGGCGTGTCAGGCTGGCAGTCAGCCAGTAAATAAGACCGAGAACCGTAGAGAACCCAATGATGGCGACTGCGAGTGTAAAAAGAAGAGGTCCGGTAATCTTTGCGATGACGTCTTTGCGTGGTAATTCCATCACAACGGTCCACGAACCAGTCGAGATTTCTTTGGCAGCATAGAAGCACTGCTCTTTTGAAAGAGGGTCGGTATCCGATAAGAGATCAGTTGTAATAGCCGGCCCGGTGCTGCCGTCATGAAACTGTTGGAGCACATCGGCGTATTCGGTTGCTCCAATTTTTTTTGTCTTCATGTCGACCCCATCAACAGTGGAGGCAATGACAGAGCCGAGGCGGCTGACAAGAATGATGTCGATATTCCAGCCAGCTTCCTTCTGCCGAGTCTTGATAGCTTTGAGGTCTTCTGTCAGTTGGTCGAGTGCACGGTCAACGCCGGCAACTCCAGCAAACTTTCCGTCGATCATGATCGGGTAAGTTTGCTCAACCATGAATTTACCTTCATAGTCGTAGGGCTCAGTCACCATTGCCTTATTCGTCTCTGCTGGATTTTCGGCCCGCTTTTTGCATCCTTCGTAGTAAAGCTTCTCGAGGCCAACACATGGTTCAAGACTTATCTTGGTGTCATCTGCAAGTTCACGGAAATAATAGGGCAAGAAGCGGCCGTCTTTCCCAAGGGCGTTTTTCGGCAGTGTGCCAGAAGCCTCTGCGTCTTGTCCGTCTGCATTTGGTTCATATCCAAAATATGCTGCTGTAAATTGTGGGTTTTGTTCAAGAATTGACTTCGCGAAGGCCATGGATTCTTCACGCTGGCCGAAGAGACCATTTTCAGCGGCTATTGCCATCGTGCGAGATGCGGTGACTGCTTGGAGTGTGCCCCGATCAATTTCGGTAGCGATAACTGCGGTGCGTTCGCGAAGAATCTCTTCTGCAAATTCTAAAAGTGCATTTTCAACACTCTCGGAGTTCGTGATATGTATAACCGTGAAGATCAGTGCTGCTGGCAGAATGCCGAGCAGGAGCATGCGATTCCGAATGCCAAGATTTGGTAGTTTCATAGGAAGAACTGAAAGGCTTGCAAGCAGCAGGAGAACGGCCAAAGTTTCGGAGGAGATTCCTCTGTAGAATAGGCTACCTTGTAAAACTGTGCTGGTCAGGAAGAAAAATCGGGCATAGCGTGAGATTATCAGTCCCTACAATCGGTACACAGTGAATGCACGGCCTCGTAACATGCATGCGGTTGACATCCTGTGGTGGAAATCGTGCAGTGGAAATCGTGTCAACAAAGAAAGTACGAAACAACCTTTTGAGGAGCAGATGGCCTCGAAGCCGAAATGAATTTCATGAATAACTCACAGAACCCAACGGCTGACTGGCGGCTTCAAGACTACACGGCCATTCTTTTTGATTGTGATGGCACGCTTGCTGACACGATGCCGGCTCATTATCGAGCATGGCTTCATGTGACAAAACATCATGGCATTGTTTTCGATGAAGACCGTTTCTATGCACTCGGTGGTCGTCCGACGCGAGACATTCTTGCAACACTTGCGGGTGAGGCGTCGATTGAGATCGATCTGGACCAGGCATCCGAAATGAAGGAGCAGGCGTTTCTGGAACAGGTAGCCCATGTGAAGGCAATTGACCCTGTGATTGCTGCACTTCGTCGCGCCCATGGTCACGTGCCAGTGGCAGTCGTTACGGGTGGATACCATGACGTATGCGAGAAGATTCTTCTCCAGATCGGTATCCGTGAGTTTTTTGATGTCATTGTTGCCAGTGAAGACACAAGTCGACATAAGCCGGATCCAGACCCGTTTCTTGAGGCAGCAAGGCGTCTTGGTGTAAAGCCAGAGGGTTGTCTTGTGTGGGAGGACAGTGATCTTGGTGTGGAAGCTGCTCGTCGGGCAGGAATGAGTTGGATCGACGTGCGATCATTTCATCAACCAGAACGGCTGACTGAGCCGGCCACTGAAACAAATTCTGGAGGTGGCTCGTGACATCTAATCACGACCATGATTTGTCTGTGCCACTAGCTGAGTCCGTGACAGTCAAGGATATCGATGCCGCAGCTGAGCGAATTGCCAGCGGCATTTATCGTAGCCCTTGTCCACCGAGTGTCCCGCTTTCGGAACTCACAGGCTGCAATGTGTTCTGCAAGCTAGACCTTTTGCAGCGAACAGGGTCGTTCAAGGAGCGTGGTGCACGTAATGCACTTCTGCTTCTTAATGTATCGCAGAAAAAGTCAGGTGTCATCGCAGCTTCAGCGGGAAATCATGCACTCGGACTCGCCTATCATGGGAAGCTCCTGAAGATCCCGGTCACTGTCGTGATGCCGCGATTTGCACCTCTCGTAAAGGTGGCAACATGTCGACGGCTCGGTGCGACGGTGCTGCTTCATGGCGAAACGTTTGAGGAGGCAAGACAGCGTGCTGTAGAGTTGGCGTCTGAGAATAACCTTCGATTAATTCATGGTTTCGATGACGTGGAGATCATTGCAGGTCAGGGGACGACGGCAGTTGAAATTCTTGAAGACGTACCAGATGCAGATGCAATTGTGGTACCGACAGGAGGAGCAGGCCTC
>PKCL01000026.1 GCA_002862165.1 Planctomycetaceae bacterium | reverse complement strand
CAGGATCCATCAATGAAATCCGAAAAATATGCCCGTCACCATTGAGAGTGACAACGACCCGCTGGCAATCTGTAGGTTTCATATCAAAGGCTGTCGTACCCTGAGAACAATTTGTTTCCCATTTCATTATTGGACCGTGATTTGCATACTTTTTGTACAACTCCGGATCAGAAACAACTGAGGCAATTCCTTCTTGGAATGACCAATCACCACGCTCCGCTACTCTATTTTCAAATTTTTCTGTTGATAGCGAATCTTTTATATCACCACCAAGAACAATCACGGCTGGACACATTATAATGAGGCACAACATAAACCGGGGGTGTGACATTCTATAACTCTCCAAGAAAAATTGAATGTTTCATACGGTTTCTACGGGTGAGCGAAAAGATCTGAAGTAACAACGGCTACAACAATATCACGAAACCGGTAACCGTCATCTTCTATGGACTTCATTATATTGTCTATATCAAATCAATTTTATCGGCTTCGATATGAAGTCTGAGAGTATGAGTCAAAAGATGCGTGATGAGCGTTCGTACAAAAAACGGTTCGCAGCGTACCAAGATATCTTTTAGTTCTGCAAGATTTCAGAATGATTCACGGCTTGGCAAAATACCTCCTGTATCAACTTTACTTTTAAAGCGCATGTCGCAAGCACTTCGTGCTTGCCCAATTGGATCAAAGCACTCCACCGCAGAACCGAGTGGATCAATTTTGCGATGCCACTCATTACATGCTGCCGAAGAACGATGCTTCTTAAGCTGTACTCTGATTATTATGGCACCGCGAATATCGGGATCTATAGCGGGCACTTCATCAGGTGGTGATGGAGTTGGTGTTCCAAGATTCCATTCTGACATTCAGATGCCATAGATGACTGGCGACGTCTCTATTCCATTCGCGAACACTGTAAGAACACCACCTGGCCCAGGTATGCCAAGATGATGGCTTCTGCCCCCAAAGGACAGAAGAATCTCCAGAATGGATACTGGCAAAAATGAATCAGTGGCCGGGAGGGCTTCGCTCCATGCTCCCGACCAAAAACAGTCTCACAACTTCTCATTACTTACTTCTTGTGCATATCTCCTGCGCTAACGATTAAAGAAAACACTCCGTAGCCACTCATTCTTACGTCGCTCCAATTCAATGAGCTTTGCAAAGGGCCGAAAACGACGTGTCGCTACCGATTGGCTTTGCCGGGAATAACGGGCCGCAGAAGCCTCTCCGCTAGAAGCCAAAAACATTGTTGTCATGATGACGGCGACGAGAAACATTCGGCGCATAGTACGCTCCTATCTGTCTGGAATTCTTGCGGCTTGGGCGATCCTTTCCGCTTAGGAAAAATATCGGCAATAGGTAAGAAGATAAACAAGAATGACTTACAAGCCTCTTGTAACCTGCAAAACTGATACACACTGACGGCAAGACTCTGCTCACGAACCGGCTGACCAGCCAAGCATTTTTACAAGCAGTGGTTTCACAGAAGCTCCAGCAGGGCCAAGGCCGTGTCGTCCATCAAGAACTTTGATATGGGTCACCCCACCTTCTGGATAGTCATACATCAAAAGCTTTTCCCCACACGGTTTCCCTTCAATATCGGGCTTTTTGTCTCCACGGTACCCTTGAGCGACTGCCCATGCATATGCACTTTCTTGGGCCGATAAATGCACACCACCAGGCCCTCGTCCGCCATTATAAGGCACGACAGAATCAGCAGACCCATGGATCGTTATGATGCGTCGCCTCTCAGAAAGTTCAACCGCCAGATCATAACGACTTGTTGTCTCATCAGTTCGTTTCCAAAACTGTTCGTCATGATATTGTGATTCAGTTAACGATGAAACAAATGCAATTGCGTTCTTGATGTGAATCGAGTCATTCATTTCTATAAGCAGCCGATACACCATGCCAGCACCATTTGAAGATCCGATCAATGATATCTGGGACTCATCAGCTTGTGGGTAACGCTTGAGAACCTCTGCTACTATCATCTCTACAAAATCTACATCTGGGGCCTTCGATCGCTCTTTTGTGATATTCCAACTACGTTCATACCCTTGTGCTGCAATAAGAATATGATCTGTGAGCGTTCTGTCCCAATTACGAATCATTGGTTCTGCTGCACCACCGTTTCCATGAAAAAGAATTGTGATTGGGCACGAATGGGTATCATTTTTTGGGAGACGAATAATATACTCCCTTTCAATACCTGTGGGCTCCTGCACCCATGCCTGCCGAATGGTACATCGAAGAGAATTTTGTTTCTTTTCTAGGTTAGTTGGGTCTTTGTCAGTTGGGGTATTTCTATCTCGTTGACGACCACCCGAATGATGCTCTTTGAGGGTAACTTTCCCGTCTCCATTGGTATCGATGCGTTCAAACATTCGGCGGGGACCAGCAGGAACTTCTTCTCGAGTAAGAACACCATCTTTATTCACATCCCACGATTGAAAATTTCCTGCCTCGCGTACGTACCCCTGCCCAAATACAAAGTAAGGCTGAAACAATGTAAATAGAAGAACGCACAATAAGCACCAATACCACGAGATACTGAATATTTTCGAAACGTTCATTCGGTTTCTCCTTTTGGCGTTCATTGAAAAAACAAAGACCAGAACTCTTGTAAATCAATCTCTATACTACCCATGTACGTTTTCATCTGAAACTACTCATTGAAACCCAAAACAGTGAATCTTTTCACCCTCAAGCGTACGTTGAATAATTTCTTGTAGTTTCTCTGAATTTTAGTAAATTAAAGAAACACTTGTTACAACAGGCCATCCAAGTATCTTTGGATTTTTTCGACAGACAACCCGCTGATCGACTTTCTTAGTCCGCGACTCTACGGCCTTTATGACCATGTTTCGGCGATGCGGGAACCGAGCAAATTGTAATCCCTTTTGGATTCGAATATGGTTCCCAATTTTTTCTTCCCGACAAGTCATCAATCAAGAAATTCGCACCAAAAATATATTTGGGGCAGAGACTCTTCCACTATTTTTTTTCGATTGGTGAGCGCAGTCTTAACCTTTATATTTTTTACCATTCAGCCAGAACATCTACACGCACAAAACGAATCGTCCAAACAAAAAGTAATTACATTCAATCACCATATCCGACCGATCCTTTCCGAGCATTGCTTTGCCTGCCATGGACCGGATGAAGCAAATCGTGAAGCAGGCCTTCGACTAGACCTTGCTGATAGCGCAACCGCACTTCTTGACAATGGTCTGCACGCGATTGTTCCCAATGAAGTTGAGAAAAGTGAGGTTATTGCTCGCACGAGTTCTGACGACCCTGATCTTGTCATGCCACCGCCATCAGCCAAACTCGGCAAACTTTCATCAGATGATATCGATCTTCTTAAAGCGTGGATTGCTCGCGGAGCTATCTATGAACCTCACTGGGCATTCATTCCTGCCAAAGTACCAAAAACGTATTCCTCAGAACTTCACCCGATTGATCGATTGCTTACTCATCGACTTCATGATCGTGGACTCCAACTTCAACCAAAGGCAGACCGTTCCACACTCATACGACGCACGAGTTTTGACCTTACTGGGCTTCCACCAAGCACGGCTGAGCTTGAATTTTTCCTGAAAGATTCCTCACCACATGCTTACGAACAACTGCTTGATCGTCTTCTTCAGAGTCCTGGGTATGGCGAAAGAATGGCAGCAGATTGGTTGGATATAGCTCGTTACTCAGACAGTTATGGATTTCAACGAGACACTCCACGACCAAATATGTGGCCTTGGCGTGATTGGGTCGTTACGTCATTCAACGAAAACATGTCTTGGGATCGTTTCGTACTTTGGCAAATAGCTGGAGACCTTCTGCCAGATGCCACCGACGATCAGATTCTTGCAACCGCATTTAATAGATTGCATCAGCAAGAGAATGAAGGAGGATCCGTTTCTGAGGAATATCGAATCCGTTACGTCAACGATAGAGTGACGACGTTCGGCACAGCATTTCTAGGACTTACCCTTGAATGCTGTCGATGCCATGATCATAAGTTTGATCCGATCTCTCAAAAAGACTTCTACTCACTTTTTGCATTTTTTGATGATATTGAAGAGGCTGGCCTGTACTCCTTTTTTACTCAAGCTACGCCAACGCCAACGCTGCAATTAGCGAACGCAGACCTTCACGAACAGATCAATTGTGCTAACCAAGAAATTCCTAAACAGGCACGTGACCTGCAACAGTTGAAGAAACATACGCAGGAAACTATTCAAAAATCGATCATCGAAAATACGTCAGTCCGCGATAGATCTAATCCAGAAAACTTTTCCATACTTGGTGAAGTGGCTCACTATTCGTTTGACGCTCGCTTAAAAAACGATAGTTTTCCGTGCCTGATTGACACTAGAAAACCTGATCAGAAATTGATCTCTAAAACACTCGAATCTGAGGAAGCTAGAACATCCAATGCGTCCGGAACACTTTTAAAAAATGCCGCAACATCGCCCCCAAATAATACCTTAGTTCCAGGACAATCCGGGATGGCAATCAAATTGACAGGTGATCACCCAGTAAAGACTCCCGTAGGAAATTTCAGCAGAAGTGAATCGTTCTCCGTGTCATGTTGGGTCAATATTCCTACCTCTTATGAACGGGCTGTTGTCTTCCATCGATCAAAAGCCTGGACTGATGCGGGAAGTCAGGGGTATGAACTGATCGTGGACCTTGGTCATCTTCGTTGGTCATTAATTCATTTTTGGCCAGGCAATGCTGCGAGTATTCGGATGCTTGACAAAATTCCAGTGAATCGCTGGGTGCATATTGCTGTAAGCAGTGATGGGACAGGACGAACTGATGGGCTAAAGATATTTCTTGATGGTCAACAAGTAAAAACGGAAGTCGTGCACGATACTCTTACTCGTACCATTTCCAGCCGCAAAGGAAACACAATATCGATTGGAGAGCGCATGCGAGATCATGGTCTCAAGAACGGCTCTATTGATGAATTTCGTGTTTTCAATCGGGCTCTTTCGCCTCTTGAAATTCAAGAATGCTACCAACCTGGCACGCTTGCGCAGGTCATGCACTCCAACACCAATGTGCATGCAGTGGGTGAGTATCTTACAGCCATCGATAAAGATGTCCTACAAAATCAAAAACAACTTCAAAGTGCATATAAGACTCGTAATAAACTCGTTGAAAAAACATCAGAAATTATGGTGATGAAAGAACAATCACCACCAAAGAAAGCATTCGTACTCCTCCGAGGCGAGTACGATAAAAAAGGCGAAGCCATTCAGCCAGACACGCCTCCCGTGCTGCCTGCTTTTGCAACTCAACTACCGCGTAATCGGCTTGGATTAAGTCAGTGGCTTCTTGACCCTGAACATCCTCTTTTGGCTCGTGTTACTGTGAACCGTTTTTGGCAGTCACTTTTTGGTCATGGCCTTGTCCGCAGTTCAGAAGACTTTGGCAGCCAGGCAACGCAGCCTGAATATCCTGAACTTCTTGATCTTCTTGCATGGAAGTTTTCCCATGCAAAAGAAGAGGGTGGGTTTTCATGGGATGTGAAAGCACTTATGAAATTCATCATGACCTCAGACGTATATCAACAAAAAAGCATGGCTCGGCACGAAACAATGGTGAATGATCCAGCCAATGAGTGGCTTGCACGAGGTCCCAGACATCGACTACCTGCAGAGATGATTCGTG
>PKCL01000172.1 GCA_002862165.1 Planctomycetaceae bacterium | reverse complement strand
AATATGGCGGCCAGATGGCCGTGCGAATGAACAATATGAAAGCGGTACGTCGTAACCTAAAGGCTTCAAAGGCCAAGTGGAGTCCTTGGGAGGTCTATGATCTGGCGAATGATCCTGCTGAGAAGATGGATCTTGCAGAAAAACGACCAGATATTATCGCAGCTGCCGTGAAGGTGTTGCGGCAACAGATCACACCCAATTCCGTCTTTCCAATGCCGAGACCAGAAATGTGAATATTTCATGGTCGTGAACTGGCGGTTGAAAATCATCAAGACGATGGGCTCGAAAAAACCGGTTTTTTCAATGAAAAAATTGAGGAATGATCACTCATATCGATCTAACAAGGCTTCTTCGAACATTTTCTGTGAATGATCTAACGACAAATATTTCTGAGTAATACTTGAAGCGTTTCTTGCTATAAATGGCTTTATCAGGTTGCTGCCTTAGAGACTCGATATCCTCAGCAAGTGTGTGGCGGGTCGCAGGAACAAACAAATGGTTCACTTTTGGGTATTTGTGCCAACACTCGATCCATTGCGCTTCAAAACGTATCGCCACACACCTGTTTCCATTGCCTTGGCCGTAACGCAACATCAAACACTGTTCGTGGTGGCTAGGAAGAATTTTTTTAAACTGTCCCTGCTAAAATGTGTTCATATTTAATGTTGCCTAGTTTCATCTTTGGCTGACAATGAATTTTTTGAGTAAATAATCAGGAATACTTGTGAAGTATGAAAGCTTTGTAATACAAATTAAATTTTTATACCCTGTGAATGAAGCTGTTTTTCTACCTGTTTTTGCCATCCCCGATTTGCCGCTGGGCTCGCCGGGCTCGGATGAAGAATTGTACCAATAGAGATATTCGAGTTGCTCATTGCTGCCAGTGCTCTGCTTTCTGCAAATTTTCCTACACCGATAACATGTTTTGGTTGGCACCATTCGACGAGTCGTCGTAGTGCCTCATCACATGCTTGAAAAAGAGGCTCGTATTCTCTGGCAGGCAGTTTGTTCGGAGTACGATTTCGACCAGATTCTTCCATGAAAACAAGTGGACAGTAGTTCGCAACAAAAAACCGTTTGTTGAAAGCTGATACCTTTTCGAAACGGTTTTGCACCCATCCCCAAAGTCGTTTCCCACTCACTTCACTTCGAGTGCAGGAAAAGCCATCGATAGGCCGTTTTGGATGAATGATGGGGGGCTGATGTATGGCCTCATCAATTCCTAAAAAGTCCCGAACGAGAGAAACTTCTCCGAATGGGACGCCTGTTTGTGCCATGCCCCAGGGGCCAGGATTCATGCCAAGGAAAAGTACGTCAATGCCTTGTTTTGCATGTTGCTTGAGATATGACTCGTGTGGTTTTCGTGCATACACAAGAGGATTGTATACGCAGGTAATCGGGGTTCCAAATTGAAGTAGATTCACTTCACGAGAGAGCCATCTGGAAATATTTACAGGTGACATGTTTAGTGCTCCGGTGATGTGATTAAGGAGACTATGTGTTTGAAAGTTTTCAGCTTTGTATTACCGAGAGTTGAACAATCAGATAAAGAAGCTTCAAAGATCCAGAAAAAAATTCATGCGGTTTCGTTATGAAATCACTTCACCCGTAACAATTTCAACAATCCGCCAGTCAAGCCACCGCACGTCTGGGTCTTCTCCTTTTTTGCTAACAAAGCCCACATGGCCTCCATGATCGGTAGGCACTAAGTGAACGTTTTCTGGATATTTGACGTTGTCTCTTGAAAACATTTCGAAAGGTACAAATGGATCATCTCGGGCGGTAATGATCGTTGTTGGTATACGAATAAATGGAATGAATTGTGCAGAACTTGACTTCGTATAGTACTCGCGTGCATCTTGATACCCTATTGCTGGTGCTGTGAACCAGTTGTCAAAACCTTCGAGTGTTCGTGGCCTTGGTCCGTCTGCAGGACGAAAAATGTCCGATCGAAGACGTGACCACTGTGCGAGGTGCTTTAGGAGCATGTTCGTAAAGTGCCGCTCATAGACGCGGTTTCGCCGGTCACTGATCGATTGAATACCAGCAATGAGATCAATAGGAGGATTTACTGCAACTGCGCGACTCACCATCGCAGATACGCGCTCTGGTGTTTCTCCTAAATATTTCAGCAGGACGTTTCCTGACAGTGACACCCCAAACAATGTGATATCAGGATGAATACCAGCGTCATTCTTGCAGCAACGTTTAATAACTGCATCGACAACTGTGGCGAGATCATCCGAACAGCCTGCATGGTAGGGGTGCCGAGCCCATTCAATGCCTGCTCCACAGCTACGCATGTCCCATCGAAATACACGAACACCTCGCGCAGTCAGTTTCTCGGTGAGGCGGACAAGAAGTGGTGTGCGGTGATGATCCGTAAGACCATGGGAGAGAATGGCAACTTTACCACCAGTACGCCATTCCTTCGGACAGTCTTCATGAAGAGCAATTGCATCACCGTCAGCTAATGTGACTCTGTGCAGCGTTGCGTTATGAGCTGCAAGTTTTTGTGGTATCACGGTCGGCAGAATAGTTTGTATATGGGGATTTTTCATCCACCATGGAGGTTTAAAAGTTGTATTGGTTGTCTTGTAATTCATGTGAAGAGTCGGTCGTCTTAATTCTATTTATGACAAGATCGTAAGTTATTCAAAAGAATAGGGATTCTTCTTTTCAGTACGGATTCTAGATGATTTTTGAACTGACTGATATCGTCTGATGTTAAAAATGCTAGATAAAATAAGATTACGATCTGGTGAAAGACAAAAACCTTAAGTGTTGCAAAAATCATGAGATGAAATATGAGTCCACAAACGAGCATCAAACGTCGAGTGGCTGGCAACCAAATGAGAACTGGGAAAAGGAGTAATTCAAAAAAAAGTACAAAAGTTGTCAGTGCAGAGGTGAAAACTGGATAGTCGGCAAGCCACGTAATGTTGAAGCGGGACCAGAATTCTTGAGATACGACATAGTGAAAAGCGGACCCATTGTACCAAGCATTGGAAGCAAGTTTATGCCATCCCGAGAAAAAGTAGACAAATACGATTTGAATCTGAAACAATCGTAAACTCCAAGCCGGGTGCTCTCCTGTTGAATATTGCCAGACAGGTTTACCTAGGTGTCCGGCCAGTCCAGCAAAAAGCATTAGCGCGGCATAGCACTGCACAAGAAAATCACCTGAGTTGACAGGGATAGCTGTTACGACTGAAGACACACAAACCCATGCAAGTAGCGCTGCAACGCGATTGAAAACGCCAGTCGCAAGAATGGCTCCAGAAAACATTCCTAAAAGTGTCACCAACCAGACAACAGTATCTGATCTGTCTGAAAGCACTGTGAAGATAGTCGGGACTGGTGATGGTTGTTGGGGGAAGCGACCACCAAGTGCAACCAACCCATTCGTTCCAAAAAACATTTCCATTACTGGCTGTAATTTCCAAAAATAGAAAATCAGGTAAGTACCGTAACTCATCCGCATTATTGTGAGTATTGCTTGCGGTTTTGGAGCGAACCAAAACCTGTCCCAATAGGTAGCCCAAGAGGGATCACTCACGGGAATCTCCAGGAACTTTTTGGTCCTGCTGCAGAACTGAAGTGGAGCTAATAGAACCAAGAACATACTCTTTTTGTAGCGTGTATTCTTTGGTCTTTGGAAGAATTCCGGGTGGAGGAGTTTCTCGGATAAATTGCTGTAGGGTAATTTTTTTTAAAGGTTGAGATTTTTCAATGCGAGTCGATTTCCATTTGAGGTAAACGATCGCCTCTTGTTCTCGACCTTGTGTGAACAAGCTCTCTAAAAAGTAAAGCATACGAGGACTGTTTTCGAGAGTTGCCGAGGATTTTTTGTTGACTCCGTTTGCCAGGACGATGCCGTAATTGATTTGTTGATCAAACTGATCGGGGTTTTGATACATCCCCCAATCTTGTCGTTGCCCACTCCACTGAATGTATGGGTGGTAATACGGATAAAGGCATTGTATGAAGGGAGACCAGTCTAAGTTATTAAGAAAAATAGAGCTTACGTGTAGTAACAAAAGAGAACTTAATAGAGCTCGGTATATTTTGAGTCTCAATGAAATCACCCCCTAGTTTCTTTGAACCCAGAAACATATTGCACTCCAATAGAAACTGGGTCTGCCCGACTCTTTTTGATGGACTACTCATTCGACCCTGAATGTTCGTTAGAAAATAACAGCACTCATCTGGCTTGGGTCGCCGTGTGAAAAGTGGCTTTGATACTTTGATTGTGTCAAATTTCAGTATCTGTTTGGCAGCGAGATACTACCAGTGGCTGACAAGATCGTGCAAGAACAAGCCAACTGATTTTTAAAATACTATCTAAGTCTCGTATTAACTATTATGTTATTCGATTTTGAAAAAACATAGTAGGCATTCAACGGTCAAAGTTTTCATTGAATGGTATCAGTGAGAGATTGCAGGATGATATTTTCCGGAGATCTTGAAGATCTTTGGATGACTATTTCGGCCTGCGTTTCATGAAAAAGTACACCTTCTCCATGTACGACTCCAATTGTCACAAGCAGGCAAGGCGACACGATTTGAATAGGCGACTTCTTTGTCCCAAATCAGGATCGAACCGTGATAGCAAAAGTAAAAAGTGTATCAATTGGTGCATTTGAGGCATTTGCCAGCGATTGAGTGGTGTGAATCGATGGTTTCTCGGGGATCATATTGAGGGAAAGATCGACTGTAAGAAGGGTGATCTACGTCGGTATCGTTGCAAAAGGTTTGCGTGGCTGTGTAAATAGCTACCGCTTCCCACGTAGTTAATCTTGAACCCAATCCCCATAGTTCGTTACGGTCACGTCTTCTTGTGAATCGACAATTGTGTTAAGGCAGAAGATAGAGGTGACTCGTGAAGAACATTTTTCCCGACCAAAGTTTCTTGTTTGTCCGGTACCACCGAAGATTATTTCTTTTATTTGTTCAGCTTGTGCTCTGCAGCGTGGTCATGTGCTCAGCTAGTCAGGCTGAAGACACCCCAAGTGGTGTTCAAGAGGGAACTGTTGATAGTCATCCGGCCCTTATCGATTCACCAACACATACAACAACATCGTCTGGGCGTATTGGGGATGCAATTAATGTTGCCTTTATCGGCTCTGAAGAAGAGCTTCATCATATGCTTTCGGTATCCGGCTGGTACGCAGCAGATCCAATCACTTCTAAAACGTCTTTTCGCATTGCTGCGGACGTTGTTTTACGGAAACCGTATCCGCACGCCCCAGTGAGTAATCTCTACCTATGGGGACGCAAACAAGATGCAGCATTTGAGCAGCCGGTTGGGAACAGCCCAAAACAACGTCACCACGTCCGTTTTTGGCAATCACGCAAAGTCGACTTAAACTCAAAGCCACTTTGGTTGGGAGCGGCCACCTATGATGAACGTGTTGAACTCAGCCGTACAACTGGCAGAGTCACTCACAAGATTGCTCCCAACATCGATCAGGAACGAAATAAGCTCGTCAATGATGCGATTGCTGCAGGAAAGCTAGATGGCTATTACTGGGTGGAACAGTTTCACCGACTCGCAAAAGGAAAAAATGGCGGGGGTGACCCATATTTCACTGATAGACGGCTTGCTGTCGGAGTGATCGATATACAGCGATAAAATATCTGTGATGCCGCACCGGTCTGGATATGGTTGCGTTCGCTGAAACAAGGCACGCACACTTATTACGTAGGCCCT
>PKCL01000453.1 GCA_002862165.1 Planctomycetaceae bacterium | reverse complement strand
CTAAAAGCCACCGAATAGACTTTGTTCGTGAAACAAATGGAGCGACTAACAATGGGAATAGACTTGTTCCAATGCGATTCAGAACAGGGAGAAAACCTCGCAACAAACCAGAGGGAATGCATGCATCCAAAACAACCGGCATAATGACGGTCTCTGTTTTAAAAATCCAACCTATACGAGCTACTACCTGATACGTCACAAGGCAGGCAATGTTCCAAGGCTCATGAGCAACCGCTCCAGAATGATACTGGCTCTTGTTGCCATGCTTTATCTGGGTTTTTTCGAATGAAATCATCTTATTTTCAAAGAGGAGCAGCCGCATAAAAAGTGGTTACACTAGAGGCGTACAGGAATCATGCCTTTCTATTCTAGCTCTTGTGTGGGTTTTTTCCCCAAACTGCTTTATGTCTGAAATAAATCATTACATCATGTGCTCCCAGAAAAATCTACTTTTTTTGACGACACGACGTATCCTGTCTTCTATTCTTTTATTCTCTTTATTTTGTTGTCCAAGCGGCTTTGTTCAGGCCGATCATTTCGTGTGGTTTGGCACCTACACAGGTAAACCACCTCGTGGAAATGGAATTTATGTTTCTCGTTATGATGAAATAACTGGTGAAATAAGCCGACCGAAATTGGCCACCAAAGTAAAAAATCCATCATTTCTCGCTGTCCACCCGACGCTTTCCATTGTCTATGCGGTCTCAGAAATTGCAGACTTAAATGGCCAGCCAACCGGTGGCATTATCAGCTTCGTTGTTGATATGCATAGCGGCCAACTTACCCAGCAAAGCGTTCAACCATCACAGGGAAAAGGACCTTGTCATCTTTCACTTGATGCAACAGGCAAGTCCCTGCTCGCAGCAAATTATGGAAGTGGTAGTGTAATTTGCCTCGGAATCAATAATGACGGAAGTCTCCTTCCACCAGTTGCCACAAAACAAGATAAACCTGGTGGATTCATTCAACACGCTGGCACTGGCCCCAATAAAAGTCGTCAACAAGGTCCGCATGGACACAGCATGAATGCTACTTCAACAGGAAAATTTGCTATTAGCTGTGACCTGGGTGCCGATAAAGTATTTATTCATAAACTCGATGTACCGACTGCGGTGATCACGCCTCACAATTCTGCTTCAACGCAACCCGGAGGGGGACCGAGACACTTCGCACTTCATCCTCGACTTCCTTTTGGCTACGCGAATAATGAACTCGATATGACAGTCACTGCTTTTCGCTTTGATGCCGTAGAGGGGAACCTCCAAAAGATACACTCCGCCAGCACTATTCCGGATTCGATACAAGAACGTACGGGATTTTCTACTGCTGAAATCGCTATTCACCCTTCTGGAAAGTTTCTCTATGTATCGAATCGTGGCCATGATTCAATTGCCCTATTTGGAATCAATGAACAAAGCGGAAAACTCTCTCTGAAAAGCGTCGAGCCAACTCGCTGCCAGACTCCTCGTCACTTTGCAATTGCTCCTGGTGGCAAACGACTTTATGCAGCAGGACAAGCATCCGGAACCGTCATTGCCTTCACCATTGATTCCGAAACAGGCAAACTAACGTTTGCCAAACGCATTCTCAAAGTTCCAAAACCTGTTTGTATCGTTTTTTCTCACCCGATTTCGTCCACACCGAAAAAACCATGAACATCTGCTTACTAAAGTCAAAAATTCATCGAGCCGCCGTGACCGGTGCATCCGTCGATTACGAGGGCAGCCTTACGATTGATAGTATTTTGGCGGAGCGAGTCGGACTGAAGTCATACGAAAAAATATTGGTTGGAAACCTGGAAAATGGTGAACGGTTTGAGACCTATTGTATTTACGGTGCTGCCGGAAGTGGTGTGATTGAACTTAATGGTGCGACAGCGCACCTTGGCAAAACTGGTGATCGACTGACCATTATGTCGTACGGCTATTACTCACCTGTGGAGGCCGTCGAAGCAAAGCCGGCTGTGATTCTACTCGATGAAAAAAATACAATTGTCCGTGAAACTGGCACTGTTCACTGTTAAGTGATGCGTACTCTGCCGACGTGCATTGAAAGCCTACCGAGGAGCTTCCTGTTTCCGGAGGAGAAGTTCGAGATAGCTTGCTGATTCGGGATTTTCTAAACCAAGCTCCCGTGCCAATGACTCGACACAATCACGTGCCAGTGGCACTTCTCCTTCTCCGGCAATGATTTCAAACTCGGCAAAACGTCCAAGGTCAGCAACTGTATCAATCGCTACCTCAACGTCACTGCCATGCCAATGGACTCGTCCAGGAATTCGAGTCTTAACCACCTCAAAAACCTGATGGAAACCAAGCGACTCGAGTAATTCTGTCCAGGCTAGAACGGTCGTCTGTCCTGTTGGTCCTTGCGGCATAACTCCTAATTCAATTTCCTGACGAACTTTTGCTGATGTATCAACTCGTGGACCTTTCCAAGTTACTTTAACCTCATCGCCAACTTGCCGAAGCCGTAAAGCCTCGTCTGTTTGGGCGAAATTACGTATTGGATGCGAAAAATAGCGGTCAATTTGCTCCATACTATCTCGGAAACGAACTGTCATATCTTCTAGCCGCTCAATGAATCTTTCATCTTCTTTCAAATCAAATTTGAGTTCAACTTCGTACACTCGTAAAATCCTCTGAATACGTTACCTATGAACAGTCTACACGTTGAGCATCCACAATGAGTCTTATGGCGATAACACAACACCTACGAATTCCCCTTATTTTTTTTCTTCTCTTAATTATTAATGGGATTATTGGGTGTGAACCGACCCAAAATCAACAAACTCAGAAACACATCGGAAAATTCGTCCCAGAAATCTCGCTTGTTCCACTGGAAACCAGCGACGCAGCACTCGTACTTACCGAAAAAATTACACTTCTTAATTTCTGGGGCACCTGGTGCCCTCCTTGCCGGCAAGAATTACCCGGACTTGCACGGCTTGCCTCACGATTATCAGGCGAACCGAGGTTTCAACTCATTGCTGTTTCTTGTGGAGGTGGAGCACGTGACGATCTTGATCAATTACGTAGTGACACGGCAGCGTTTCTTACATCCACGGGGATCAAGATCTCTCCATGGGCAGACCCATCGGGAGAAACGCGTTTCAATTTTTCTGAGGCATTTGGTTTTGGTGCATATCCTACCACATATCTGATTGGTCCTAACAGAAGAGTCATTGCTATTTGGACTGGGTATTCACCCTCTGTCGAGACACAGATCGCACAAGCAGTCGCCCGTTCACTCAAAGATTTTTCGGTGACTGATTCTCCATAGGAGCAGACATGAGTGAGCACATCCGACGAACTTCCTCGCCGGGATCTGCTGCATCCGCTATTGAACTGGCTACTGCAAATCGCTTGAGTCCCAAGTGAAGAAGCCTATCGATGTTGTCACACGTGATGCCACCAATTGCGAAGGTTGGCAAGCGTATTTCTTCCGAAACCTCCCGTAAAAATTTATCTGTTGCAAAATCTCTAAATTCCTTTGTCTTTGTTGGGAAACAAGGACCAACTCCAAGATAGTCCGCGCCCTCCAATACTGCCTGCTTTGCTTCTGGAGTCGAGTGTGCGGTACGGCCAATAAGAAACTCGTGACCACAGACTTTACGAGCTAGCGAAACTGGCAAATCAGATTCACCCAAATGAACACCATCTGCACCCGCCGCTACTGCCACGTCTACTCTGTCATTGACAACAACAATACATTTTTTCTCCGTTGTTGACTCAGCATAATCTCGAGCCTGCTCAATAGTTATCTGTACTCGATGACACAGCCGCCTGGTTTCAGATTTTTTATCACGCAACTGGATCATCTGCACACCGGCAATTAAAAGCCGGTTCACAAGACTCTTAAATTCAATTTCCGATTGATCAAGGTTGAGCAGAACACATAGATTCACATTGTGAAAATTTTCATGGCTTGTAATCGTTGATATGCCCATGTGTTCGAGGGTATATATCCGGTATCGCAGTCGTTCAAATATTTCAGTCACGGCGGGCGCTACGAGCCGACTGCATTCTTCAAGGCTACGAATTGACTGACTCGCACGTGCAGCGTTTGCAGCAAACACATGCTTCACTTCAGTGCGGGGTGGTGTCTTTTCAACCTTGGCACCGACTCCAACATCACCGGAAACATCACGGAGTCGTATTCGTGCCTGAAGATCATCACTGGCAAAAACAACTGCAAGTTCATGCCGGATTGCTTTTGCTTCTTGTGAAAGAAAAGCATCGTTGAAACAAAAACGAAGAATGTCTTCTAGTACGCGAACTGCCTCGGCACTGCGGTTCGCCGAAGCATCAAGCGTTCTCCAAATACCCACCGCTGCGCCGTTTCGCTCAGACTTCATTTCTTCCATTTCCGAGTTTTCTCCCTTTAGACTCGCCATTGGTTCGAGTCTAACTGATCCCTAAACTCTGCTGAGGCTATTTCAGTTTGGATCGTGTTTTGAAAGGTTCGCCGATCGTGTCATTCCTCCGCTCACTAACGCTTTTTTGGCCTGGCTTACCTTGGGCATGGCTTCGAGGAAGTTGGGGCGGTCTTGTGCTAGCTACCGCTTTTGCCATTTGCTTGAATCTCTGCATCATGACTGCTTGGATTTGGACTGATTTTATTGAACTGGAGGTAACTTTTGGTATCTGGGCTGCGACCGCTATTATTTGGACTGTGTCAACCGTCTCAGCAATGTCTACTTTCCCACAGCCTCTTTTGAATTACCGAGATGAAGTTACTGAAAAATTATTTATTGACGCTCGGGACGCCTACCTCGCTGGAGATTGGCTCTGTGCAGAAACACGATTACAAACAATTTTAACTCTTTCACCGACAGATGGTGAGGCACAACTCCTCCTTGGCACGCTCTTGCGGAGAGTCAGTCGACTCGAAGAAGCAAAAAAAGCACTGGAAAAACTCGCTCGTAGTGATGCTGGAAATCTTTGGCAGCATGCAATTGATAGGGAACTCTCGCTGATCGAACAAAACAACCAGGCACATTCCAAAGAAATCGAACCTCATTCGATTCCAGCATCACATCCAGAAGTGAACCACCGTAAGGCGGCATGATCTAAAAATAGGACAAACTGAATGAGAAGGATTAAAATGACATAAGCGATATGAAACGGGCGTCAAATGATCGCCCAACAATGATGACATGTGTCTCGTTGCCAAACTTTTGACAGCCAACGAGCGGTTTCTGTACAAACCATCGTGAAACTCGGAGGTACAGGAGACAGTAATGCGAGCTATCCCTACAATAAATAAATGAGTTATTCATAATTCATGATTTCGAGCAGCCGATTTTTAGCGGTTGGCTTGGTTTTTGCATGAAGGTGTTGATAGAAGAATTTTAGTTTTGTTTCTGCCGGAATGGCAGGGTCAGCGTGTACGTCGCGTTTAGCAGTCACAAGAGGAAGTTTTATGTACGAACGTTTTACAGATCGTGCTCGTAAAGTGATGCAACTTGCAAATCAAGAGGCTCAGCGATTCAATCACGAATACATTGGAACAGAGCATGTCCTTCTTGGGTTAATCAAAGAAGGCAGCGGTGTTGCAGCTAACGTATTAAAAAATCTTGATGTTGATCTTCGCAAGATTCGACTCGAAGTCGAAAAACTTGTACAGAGTGGCCCTGACATGGTCACGATGGGCAAATTGCCGCAGACACCACGCGCCAAAAAAGTCATTGAATATTCAATGGAAGAGGCTCGGA
>PKCL01000111.1 GCA_002862165.1 Planctomycetaceae bacterium | reverse complement strand
AGGGAGACGTCTGAACCAGTTCGGCAGCATCTTAACACGGCCGCTGGGCAAACTCCTGGGTCGATAGACTTGCGAGAGGCTTATGACCGAAATGGCCTTGACACTCTCGACAGTTGTGATTATGACCCGCCGGTGTTCCCTGAGGTTGATGTGATTGAGCCTGCTGCTCGCAGAAGTGTTCCTGACCTTGTGTCCGACTCTGAATCTGATCACTCCCAAGTTTCCGCCGAGGATCATGCGGATCTCTTCGAGACTCTTCGAGAAAGTCTGATCTCGTATCGTGCTGCAGAAAAGGAACTGCTCCGTCGCCGGAACCAGTACCGAGACATTCAAAACGAAGCGGCAGCACGCCAGCGTCAGGACCTGAAGGGGAAGGAGGTGCGTAAGCTGCTACCCGTTAAGGAAAAGGAGGTGTACTCTCACGCCACTCAATCCAAGAAAGGAAAGGAGGTGTCGCAGACTTCGCACAGGATTCCGGAGCCGGCTAACAGTAAGCTCATCCACACCGGACTGTCACTACACAACCTTACGCACTCAAGCGATGCGGTGACACTTGCAATGGCTCGTGAGACAGATGGTTTGTGGATCATTCCTGCAAGTGGAGGGCAGCCTGTTACTGGTGCCGACATCCGCAAGCGAGATGTTGAGAACAGGCCAGCTTGCCAGGTGTGTGATCAAATGAAGATGAAGATGGCCTCCTCGCGTCAAGCTCACCCAGTACACCAAGCTGCTGCATATGCGGTGGATGTGCATCCGTTGGATGGTGTGCGGGAAAAGTACGGACCGGCGTTCGGACCCGACAGGTCACATCATTTCATGTCGAAAATGGTGGCCAATGGTAACCTCAGCTCGGCTAAGCCGGAAGTGGCTCGTCGATCTCGACGGGGTCGTCGATCTAAGCCGGTTCGTACATGCCCTGGGCAGGTTGAACAACTACTGAGTGAGCTTGCCGGCCTGCTCAAACCCGCTGCTTCTCGGAAAGATGGGTCGTCTCGGCGGCGCCACCTTTCTCATTAGCGGTGCCTTGGCTACGGCAGCGACACTGGGCCACAACAGTCGCTGCCGCAGTCAGGGTGTGGTAGTCGTCAGTTACCGTCCGTTGGGAGTACAGACATGTCCGTGCTGGACTGTTTAATGGCAGAAACAGTCAGCACTGAAGGAGGTGAAAAATTACTCCCCAAGCTCGGGCGGCAAACTGACGCAAAGAAGAAATACGACCGTAAAAAATACGCAGGCGAATCCAAATTGGCTTCGTACTCTGTGGACAAAACAAACAAAGATTGCCCCAAGCTCGGTCACACAAAACTACAACCACAAAAAGGTTTTGAGCAAGGCAAACGACTTAACGGCCCTCGGGTCGAACAACAACAACAACACTCACAAAGCGGGTTGACTACTGGCACCGGTTCCTGTGTGAATCGGTTCTCGAATCGATGGTCTAACCGCAAAACTGGTTCCCGCGTGGAAAAATTCAAACAAAGCCTGCGCCGCAACGTTGAAAGTATGCGACGAAGCTCCAAAAACAAGACTGAGTATGCCTGGAACCTGCAACAGGCCAAGGAAAAACTTCAGTCTGCGATCATCACTGCTGGTTTAAGGTCAAGAATTGAAGTCGTTATAGACGGATTTTGTGGGACCGCCAGCAGCTGTGCGCTGTACCATCTTAAGCGAAGTCCTCGTACTGTCGTGGTGGGCATCGATCGTGATCAAACAAGTGCCTTCGTGCACAGTTTCATACCCACAAAATACCATCATCGTTTTCTGTTCCTGAAACAGGATATGCTTGATGTCAAGTGGGATCAAATTGAACGGGCTGTCAGCAAACGATGGCTCGGAGCAACACTGCGCAATCTTGTTCATCTTCATCTGAGTCCGTCGTGTATCAGTATGTCCAAGGCTGATCGTTACTCAATTCACCGGCATGCCGATGGTCTGACACCAAAGTCGTTGACTGCAATGGCAGATGATGCTGTGATTGAACACTGTGTCACACTCCTTGAGAAGATTCGACTAATCGCTCCGCTGGCTTTGTATACCGTGGAGAATCCTGTTAATCCGGTTTTCCAAAACTTGCCAGGAATAAGGAAGCTCCTTAAGTCTCGTGATTGGCGAATGCTTGCCACCTCGTATTGCAAGGAAGCGGACCCTGACCTGGATCAAGGGTACTGGCCTCGTAAAGACACCAATGTTCTCACATGTGGCCTTCCATTTTGGTTTCATGGCAAACTGTGTTCAGGCAACTGCGAACACTTGATCCCCGGAACCACCAAGCACCGCGTTCAACTTTGCTCCGGGAATCGTGGACAGATTGCCGCACAATACACCATTCGTGACCCGATGGTTAAGGGAATGATTCCGCATGGGCTATTCCAAGGATTGTACGAGGCGCACAAAGAGTGGAGATTCTCACAGGAGTATGCTCAGCAAGCAAGCTCGCAACTCACCGCCTCCGAGTCGAACCGAATACGGCGGGAAACTGAGCAGTCAGTCAGTCTTCGCACAAATGGAAACAAACTGGCTGAGGCTCTTCAATCCACCGCGGCTGTACTGCAACAACTTTCAGCGGAGCACACTGTTCTGATTGGAGAGGCAGACAGTGACACAGACACCAACGATACATCAGAATCAGACGATGACCAACATGATCTCGATGCAGACTACCTGGATGAAGAATACTTCGATCCAGAAGGTATGATTGAACACGATCTTGTGGATCGACGAAGCAAAGTCGAGGATTGTCTTGATGAGCACGGTCTACTTAAACCCGAAGAATATGTGCGACTTCGACCACATGTTCTGCCGATGAGTGGAAATGATCGTGGGGCTGGATTTGTGTCTTCGTGGGCACGTTTCATACCTTCTCTTGTCGCAGGCGCTCCGGTGTGGGATTGTTCGCAACTTCGCCCAGGTGAGCTTCTTGCAGCAGATGAACTGGAGTTTGACAACTTTAAGTGTCGAGGTCAGAAAACAAAACTGTTGTTCGTTGTGGACATCAAAACACGGGGCATTCGAGTTCGCGAAGAACAGCGGAAGACTGACCACGGGCTGAAGTTCAAAGAGATTGCAATTCAAGAGGGATGGAACAAGCGCGGCCACAAAGTCACAGTTATGGCTGACGGATGCGGGTCTATGGTTCACGTCAAGCGAGAAGCACTTGCTCTGGGCATTGATTTCTGGGACCTTGCTCCGTTCATGCCTAACTGGAATCCTGCTGAACAGGCGATCAGCTCGTTCAAACCTATGGTTGCAGCAGTGCTGTTTGCCGCATGTGCAGTTGGTGGACCCATCGATCACACGTTTGCTGCTGAAGCTGCTAAACATGTCTGCTGGTCGCATGAACGTTTTCTCCATTCCGGAGGGGCAAATGAGACTATGATTTCGGCGTACGAACTGAACCTTGGCGTCAAGCCAAAGCGCACTCGATTTGTGCCTTTTGGAGCTCCTGGGTATGCGTTCGTTCCAAAAGAAGTTCGGGCTCGACGAGGATGGAGTAAAAATATGAAATCTGAACCGGTGCTTATGCTCGGATACCAGCACATGTACAGTAATGTTTTCCGCTGTCTGACGACTCGTGGCACAATCATTCACACAGTAAGAGTGAACTGGCATCTTCAGGCCCCTCTTGGCATCTTTCTTGATCATCAATCTGATCAGGATAGTTGCGTTCCGCTGGTGTCTCCAGGAACATTGTTCAAGGAAAAACCTGTGGAAGAAAAGGAGGTGTCGCCAGACAGTGCGGAGATTGGACCTCAGAAAGCATTGGTAAGTGGAAAAGCTGAACGCCAACGTGCATCAGCGGTTCTTCCGGCAGACCCAAGGTTTCTGACAATCCGCTTAAATCCTTTAAAGGAAAGCAAAACGGGATATATCCGTGAGAGGTGTGCACATCTAAATGGAACATGTGTACATGACGCAATTGGTCGTCACTTCCTCGGTTCCGACGGCAAACTTCGGCCATACAAATGGAGTGACTTCAATTATGACGTGGCAACCGGATGGGTTTTTCTGGAAATAAATTCATCAGATGTGTCAAGTGCTGGCCAGCTGGAAGCCCTAACCGCGCACGCAAGAAGTCTTTTAAAACCAGCTAACCCAAAAGTGTCAATGCGACAAACTCTGTCTGACTCAATGGCTTTTGTGGCAATGCGAGATCTCAAATGGAAACCCTATCTTAAAGGTAAGGATGCTCAACATGTCAAAACTGCGCACGACACTGAGCTCTCCGCTCTACTGAACACCAGGCTTACTGGGGCAGATGGAATCGAGCGACCAGTGATGGAAGAGCTGTTCCCTGGAATGGCTGAGTATGAAACTGCCACCAGTAAAGACAAGAATGGTAAGCCCCGTGCTACCAACTGCCGTGAACTGTTGGAATTCAAACGCTCGGGAGTCTGGAAAGCACGTGTGGTGATTCAGGGTTTCAGGGAAGACAAATTGGCGCTCGACGGTGCAGACTTTATCTACAGCAGTCACGTTGTTGGTTTGGCAGCCGTTAGACGCGCAATCATGTCACCACTTCCAGCTGGATACACCATCGGGCAGGTAGACGTTGCAACAGCATTCTTGCAGGCAGACATGTTTCCTCCCGACGCTACTCCTCGGTATCTCCGACTATTCGATCCCGTTGCTGGGACAGTACGTTGGTTCCGACAGTATGGAGTGATCTACGGGAGTTGCAGCGCCCCTGCACGATGGCAGGCTACACTGCATCCGTGGATCGAGTCTCAAGGGTTTATCGCTGGAAAGAATGAGCCGTGTGCGTTCTACAATCCAAAGACAAAAGTTCTTCTGGAATCGTTCGTCGACGACCTGATTGGTCGTGGGCCCGATCAGCCTGTTCGTGAGTTCATGAAAGCGCTCGCTGTGCGTTTCAAGTGTAAACCGCCAAACTATCTGACACAGGACACACCGCTGGACCATTTGGGAATGACCTTTTTCCGCACAAGCAAGGGAACTTACCTGAGCATGGAAAACTACATCAACACGATGATCCACAACCTTGGTCTTGATCCGACAAAGTTCCGCAAAGTTCGTACTCCCATCAGTTGTCCTGTTATGGACTTCACACCGTTGTCACCTGACGAGGCCAAGTTCTTCATGTCCGGAACCGGAATGATTGGTTGGCTGGCGGTCACTGGCAGACCTGATCTGAAGTACTGTCACTCGCGCATGTCACAACACCTTGCTTCGCCAAACCGTGGAGCCCTGGCGAATCTGTTACATGCAGTCAAGTACTGTTTCTGGAGCAAGTCGCTTTGTCTTCATCAGGCGGAAGGAAAGGAGGTGCCGCCCGCAGAATGGTCCCTGTCGTGCGACTCCGATCAGTCAGGGAACACTGAGCCACAAAACAAACGAAGATCTCAGCTTGGTAGTCTTGCCATGTTTGGAACGTGTCCAATTCAGTGGAGCTCAAAAGCAAGCGCAGTTCAGTTTGGGGAAATGTCAACCATGACTCCAGGAGCTCAGGCAGCAGTTGAGGCAGTTACTGGCACAGTACCGGTCTGTCACCCAGATGTGCCCGACTTGCATCCAGACATGTCGTCGGCTGCAGCCGAGATTTACGCAGCCTCGGTTGCGCTGGGAGAATTTATGCATCTCAGCTACATCAACGACGAAATGGGTTTTGGGCCCATCAGTCCACTGCATATTGGCGTCGATAACTCAACGGCAATTGCGTTTTCCGAGAACAGCAACAAACGATCGAAGCTTCGTCACATCGATTGTCGTCAGCTGTGGGTACA
>PKCL01000322.1 GCA_002862165.1 Planctomycetaceae bacterium | reverse complement strand
GTTGCGGCTGACGATGGTGACAAAAAAGCATTTTGGGGCGGCCGAGTTGCGTGGCAATAAGTTCTTTCAGACGTACCGTTGCAGGGGCATGCCTTCGGGATAGCTCAGCCATAAATGCGATACCCGAGGATTCAACCCGACTGAAAAGATGGTTTAGTTGGTTACGGCATGCTGGCAGAGAAGCTGCTGAATACACGGCTTTTCCGGCATCGCAAGCGGCGAGGATCGGTGCGGTTCCATACCATTGGTCGGCGAGGCAGAGAACGGCATCAACGTCCATTCTGCCTGACATAACCCTGAAACCATCAACTGCTTCAGCTTGAAGTTCAGAAGCTGCCCGAGAAGCTCGGTGAGATACCTGCTCACAGATTGCTCGAACTTCGAATCGATCTGCAAGAGATCGAATCGCTGGAAGATGTTGCGCTTCCCAGCGATCACCAAGGCCAACAATTGCAACACCTAGTCTCATGCTGTGCCTTCAGGAAGCGACGAACTTGATTCTGCTGATTCCGCGGCAACTTGTTCGTGTTCGTGTCGTAAACCTTTGTCAGCGATGTCTTTTCGGCACCACGCACCTCGCCAGCGAATTTCTTTGACGCCTTCATACGCTTTTAGTTTGGCACGTGCCAGAGATTCTGCATGAGCTGTAACACCCAATACTCGGCCACCGGCTGCAAGAATTGTTTCTGGATTATCAGCGTCTGTCGTTGTTGCGGCATGAAATACAACAACATTTTTAAGTTGACGAGCTTTTTCAAGACCCCGGATCGCATGTCCTTTTTCTACGGTTCCCGGATATCCCTCTGAAGCCATGACGACAGTGACACTTGCACCAGATTTCCAAGTCGGTGGAGGTACTTCATTGAGTCGCCGATCAACTGCAGCGTCAAGAAGTTCGAGGAGGCTCGATTCCAGCCGGATACAGAGAGCTTGGCACTCTGGGTCACCAAAACGAACGTTGAATTCAAGAACCTTTGGGCCTTGTGAAGTGAGCATGAGGCCAGCATAGAGAATCCCATGAAATGGTGTTCGCCGTCGACGCATACCGTGAACAGTTGGGACAAGTATCTGCTCCTCGATTTCGGTCATGAGTGATTGCGTGACAAAGGGAGCAGGGCAGAAAGCACCCATGCCACCAGTGTTTGGTCCACGATCACCATCGAGTGCAGCTTTATGGTCTTGGAGAGGTGGTAGTGTCACAATGGTTCGACCGTCTGTTATGGCAATGACGCTCACTTCAACGCCATCGAGACGTTCTTCGATGAGGACTCCGGATGCGGCATCACGAAACTGTGGATCACGCTGCAACTGGCCAATCGCATCAAGAGCTTGCTCACGGTTACTGCAAACAAAAACACCTTTTCCTGCCGCGAGCCCGTCGGCTTTCACAACAACGGGTTCATCTTCACGGGATTCAAGAAAACTCCGAGCTTTATCGAGGGAATTAAATTGTCGGTATGTTGCAGTTGGTATGTCATTGGTGTGAAGCAGTTCTTTGCAGAAAATTTTACTGCCCTCAAGTTGGGCCGCTTGGCCGCTTGGGCCAAAGGCGCGGATGCCTGCATCGGTGAGTTTGTCAATGAGCCCGTCAACGAGTGGCGCTTCAGGCCCAACGATAACAAGGTCGATCTCGTGTTGCCTGACCGCTTGCAAGACGGCATCACTGTCTGATGGGCTAATTGGTAGATTTGTTGCCTCCTGTGCCGTGCCTGCATTTCCCGGCGCGATAAAAACACGGGCGCCGTCACGCGTTAGTTTCCAAGCAAGGGCATGTTCTCGTCCCCCGCTACCTACGATAAGTACGTTTTTTGATCTTTGCATGAAAAAGTTGTCTATCTTTTGGTGAGGAAATCAAAGGCCCGTGTTATTGTGAGAACGTGACGGTGTTCGTCAATTCTGAACTAATTTCCTAAAAAGTATCTAGGTTTCCGAAAAAGTATCGAGGGATTTGATAAGGTTTTCTAAAATGCTTTGAAAACAGCCCAAAAGAAGGGTTCGGAGAAAGGAATCCTCCTCCATTCGACGTTGACACCTACGCTGTGATAGATAAAGTTAAGTAGAGTTCGTGAAAAAAATCACGAAGTGGCCCAATGCCCGTGAAAATGGATTTTTATACGGAATAACTGGGTCTAACAAAACCGTGCAGAGGAGAGTTTTGTTGGAAACGTTCATTGAGTTCTTAAATACTCCGTGTTGTGCCGCTGTTTTTAGGGTGTTGCATTGCAGTTGGGCGAAGGTGCTTGATGGCTGAAAAGAAAAAGATGTCAGTGGCGGACATATTAGCTGCGGCGAGAGCTGATAAGCAGTCTGGCACAGAGTCTGAAAAACCAGCATCAGAATCCAAAACTGAAGTACCTGATACCGGTGTCAACGAGTTGCCGGCCTCTGAGCCCCCTGCGTCGGCGACAAAACCTGCAGCATCGAAGCCAGCTTCATCCGGTCGACCGAGTGTCCAAGAAATGCTGGCTATGGCGAGGGCTGGCAAAGGTAATCCTGCTTCAGAACCGAAGGCGACACCGAAGCCAGCAGCCAAGCAGCCGTCTGCAAAGAAGACGGCGACTGCGAAGCCGGTAGAGGTAGACGGTGCCAAAAAAAACGTACAGCGAGATACGGCGAGTATTTTGGCTGCTGCTAGGGCGGGAGCAAAGCCTGGTCCAGTGAGCAAGGCGGAAGCACCAGCCCTGACAAAGCCAACTGCAAAGCCCGTAGCAAAAAAAGTCACCAAAGCGCCGTCTCGGCCAGTTCCGCCTCGACCTGTTCGCCAAAAACAAGAGAAAGCCAGTAAGGCTTCTGCTGCCGATGACAGGCGAGGGTTTCTTTCTTACACAGTTGGTTCGTTTATGGCAGTCGGGTTTACAGCACTTTCAGCTACGGGAGGCCTGTTTAGCCTTGGACTTGCAAGATTCTTCTTTCCAAACGTACTGGCAGAACCCCCGAGTCGGTTCAAGGTTGGTAGCAAAGAGGGTTTTCCTTCTGGAGTCGTTGAAACCAAATTCGTCGCTCAATATGGTGTCTGGGTTGTGAATGCTGACTTCGAGGGCATCCAGCAGATATACGCTCTCAAAACTGTTTGTACACACCTAGGCTGCACTCCTAATTGGCTTGAGGCCGAACAAAAGTTCAAGTGTCCCTGTCACGGGAGTGGATTTTATAAGGATGGGATAAATTTTGAGGGACCTGCTCCTCGGCCGCTGGAGCGATATGCGATAAGCATCGCTGACGATGGACAACTCGAAATTGACAAAAGTAAATCATTCCAGGAAGAACTCGGTCAGTGGAATGATCCGGCATCATACGTTACCGCCTGAGGCACAACACAACACAGTCGCGCAATCTGTTTAATCTTTTTAACTGGGCTCAAAGCAATGGCTATTGGCGAAACAATCCGGAATTCACAGATTTGGAAGAGTATCTTTCGGCACCCGATGCCGCTGGATCGTCGAAATCGTATTGTTGTCATGCTGACGAATTTCTTCCTTCACCTTCACCCGGTTTCTATAAAGAAACAAGGTATCGCGCTTTCGTTTACGTGGTGTATGGGCGGAGTCACTTTTTTCCTGTTTCTTGTTGAAACGGTAACCGGCGTGCTCCTAATGTTCTATTATCGTCCAACGCTTGAGTGGGCCTATAACGACATTCTTGCACTTCGCGATGTTACGAGTCTCGGCATTCTCAGGGAGTTGCATCGGTGGGGTGCGCACGCAATGGTCATCACGACATGGCTTCATATGTACCGAGTTTTCCTCACGGGTAGTTATAAGCCTCCGCGAGAATTTAATTGGGTAATCGGAGTCATTCTGCTCCTGCTTACCCTGTTACTTTCCTTTACCGGGTATCTGCTTCCTTGGGATCAACTGGCTATCTGGGCGATCACTGTTGGTTCAAACATGGCCCGTGCAACGCCTATCCTTGGATATGAGGGGCCGGGTTCACAGTTGTTAACAATTGGCGGTATCGACATGATCACGGACGGATCTGATGCTCGCTTTGGTTTGCTAGGAGCGAGGTTTGTTGGCGAAGAGACGCTGAATAGATTTTACGTGCTGCACTGTATTGCTATTCCGCTCGCTACAACGCTTCTGTTGGCCATTCACTTTTGGCGGGTTCGCAAAGACGGCGGTATTAGCGGTCCGCTGTGATTGATTGATAAGTTTTTTGGGTTGGCGTGTTGGTTTTTATAGATAAGAAAGTCACGATCGAAAGTAATCGTTCACAATGCATTCAAACGGTTTTTTCCTTAACGACGTCGCCGGATTTCTGGGTGGATACTACGCCTTCATAGCAATCATGAACGGTATTGCCGCTCTCGTTTTGTGGCGGAAGAAAGACGCAGGTACATGGGCGTTTGTGTGGTCTGTATTTGCAGGCGTCATGATGATTTTTGCCAGTCTTGCGTTGTCTGGTTCGAAGTCAATGGTTCCCATTCTGCCTGAGGCGATTCGCGGGCTAGTGAATAATCTTTCCGGCCCAGTTTTATACACACTTGGGACCACGGGCATTCTCGTAGTCCTTTACGTCTTCAGGAAGTTTTTCGTCCAGCCGATGGTTGCCTGGACGGTGCTGAATGTTTCCTTGTTGTTGCTCGGTCTTTCAATGGCTGATGAAAATTTCGCTGCGATCGTGATGAAGCCGGATAACGTTCCTATCGTTGGGTTGGTGTATCTTTTGGCATTTTTCACATGGGTCGCGACAAAGCAGGCAGTTGTGAATGACGAGAGGATTAAGCAGGGTTTGCCGGTCATGGAGAAAGTCAACGATGAAAAAGTACTTGTCTGGCCGGATCTTGTGTACACAGAACTCATTTGCATGATTGCGGTCTCCGCGCTTCTGCTTGTATGGGCGATTTTTCTTCCTGCTCCACTCGAAGAACCGGCGTCCAGCGTGAAGACTCCAAATCCTTCGAAAGCACCGTGGTATTTTCTCGGTCTCCAAGAGATGCTGGTCTATTTCGATCCTTGGTATGCAGGAGTTGTTCTGCCGAGTCTGGTTGTGTTCGGCTTGATGGCGATGCCGTATCTTGATTTCAACAAAAAAGGGAATGGGTATTATTCCATTGAAGAGCGAAAATTTAGCTATCTCGTGTGGCAGTTTGGTTTTTTTGAGCTGTGGATCACGCTGATTATTCTCGGTACATTTCTCAGAGGCCCGAATTGGAATTTCTTTGGTCCGTTTGAATACTGGACACCGTACAAGGTTGAGGTGCTCAATAATGTTGATCTCCCCCAAATGTTCTGGGTTCAGTGGATGGACCAACCACTGCCACGGGCACCTCAGGATGCAGGGGTTCTGTCACAAATTGGTTACATCCTGTTCCGAGAGGCGCCCGGTTTACTCATTATGGGTGCGTACCTAGTTGTTTTGCCCCCTCTTATGGCGGTTACCATTTTCCGGCGTTTTTACGCAAAAATGGGCTTTATTCGGTACATGGTCATGTCAAATCTGATGCTTTTGATGTTGACGCTTCCTTTAAAAATGGCCCTACGTTGGACGTTGAACCTAAAATATATTATCAGCATCCCCGAGTTTTCACTGAATTTTTGAGTTTCTTGTTTCCGTATGAGTTGTTTTTGTAAACCCGACCCGTAAGAGTTAGTCGATGCCTGCAACTGAACAAACTTGGTGGGACATGAAGGTGCTACACATTTCATTTTGTGTGGTAGCTATCGTTCTTTTCATCGCAACATTGGTGATGTTGACGGCCGATCATAATCGTCCTTGGAAGAAGTACCAACGAACATTCCGTGCTCT
>PKCL01000440.1 GCA_002862165.1 Planctomycetaceae bacterium | reverse complement strand
TCCTGACGTCGTGTTGAATCTGGTGAAACAAAACCCTGATGTGTTGAAAATCCACACAGTGCAAGTCCCTGTGAATGGGCCCGACGTTTCAGTTGTTGTATGTAGGAGTTTGAGGAGTCGGTCATCTGCATCTCAAGTATTTCAAGCCCATCAAAGTTCATGCGAGATGCTTGGTCGATGCACGTTTCTATTGGGACTTTTGGACCACGAAATTGCCAGAAAGAATACGTTGAAACACTGAACCGCTGAGAGCGATCATGATCAAGGTTGTCTTGTGCGGTCGCTTTCTGATGCAGACGGGGGGCAAGTGATGAACCCAGTGTCAGAGCACACCCTTGTAGAAAAGCCCTTCGCTTTGATGGATTGTTCATAGGAGCCCTGTTGTAGGTGTCGGCCTGTATCTGTCTGCTATTCAGAATGATATTTTGATCCTGAATCAATGTCGTGATGATATCATGACGCTCGTACACAAAATCCTCAAACTATGGTCTATGAGATTTGATATGAACGCACGTTTTTCTTTTTTAGGATCGTTGTTATGTGTTGTCCTTATAGTTGGCTCCGTCACAGCGCATGAGCACGTTGAGAAACTACGGCACTGGGAAATTCCTAGTAAAGATCCAGATCGTATTATCCTGACATTCAACGGTGATCCAGCCACAAGCCGTGCTGTGACGTGGCGTACAGACGTCACTATTGAGAAGGCAGTTGCACAAATTGCTGAGGCGACTGTGAATTCAAAGTTTCAAGATCAGTCTGTGAGTAAGGATGCTGTCACGGAGCCATTTGATTTAGGTTTATATAAAAGCAATGCATCTCTCGTCGTTCACTACCACAGTGTGATTTTTGATCAGCTTAAACCGGATACAGTCTACGTCTACCGAGTTGGTGATGGTGATGCCCGCTGGTCAGAGTGGATTCAATTTCGAACGGCACGTGCTGAATATGCACCAACGCAATTTATCTATTTTGGTGATGCTCAGAATGACGTCCTTGCGCATTGGTCGCGTGTGATTCGTCAAGCACATCAGACTGCGCCAAACGCATCGTTTGTGGTGCATGCCGGTGATCTGATTAATCAGGCCCACCGAGATTATGAATGGGCCCAATGGTTTAAGGCAGGTGGTTTTCTACATAGCCAATGCACAGCGATACCAGTTGTTGGGAATCATGAATTCACACCACTTGGTAGCAAAAAATCGCCGCGAAGGTTGGCTATTCAGTGGCGACCACAATTTTCGCTCCCTGTTGAAACAGAGTTGTCATCACAATTACACGAAACGGTCTACACCATTGATTACCAGGACATACGAATAATTGTTCTTAACTCGAATGATGACTTAGAGGCGCAGACCGAGTACCTCAAAAAACAGTTAGAGAATACGACTGCAAAGTGGAAAATCGTCACCTGCCATCACTCGGTTTTTTCACCGGCTAAGGGCCGCAATTTTCAGTTCGCTCGCGACCATTGGAAACCACTCCTCGACAAGTATAGTGTTGATCTGGTGTTAAATGGTCATGATCACACCTACGCTCGTGGGCACGTGCCAGTCCGAACTGCTGATGGCAAGGCGAGCAAAGATCTTGGAACTGTCTACGTTACCTCTGTGAGTGGACCCAAACAGTATGTTATCGATGATGAGCAGATGAAAGGATATGCGGTAGACGGGTATAGCCGCGATAAAAAAGGTGAACAGACCCAGTTCTACCAGGTGATCAGTATTGACGGAGAGACGCTCACGTATGTGGCGTATACAGTGCTAGGCGATGAATATGATCGAGCTGTGATTGTAAAAGACTTTACGACCGGAAGAAAAAAACTACGGGAATGAATCAATACCCTAAGCGTGCTCGAGAGCGTTGTTTGAAAGTCTGAGCAACTGGTAGCAGACGTGGTTATTGTCCAGACTTGCGAGGAAGTTCTTGTCCGTTGATATTGCAGACTTTTTCTACTTAGGTAGCACTGATGGATCCTTCCACCTTTGTAGTATCAAACAATTATGTTGGTCCGTGCTCGAGGGTATGATCTGCCTTTCGGTCCCAACCCGCAGGTGTCCCTCGAAACCAATCTTTCGATTTTGATTTAGGAAGGAGCGGCTTCCCTGTTTCACGATCAAATTGATCGCGTGAGATAGTCATCGGGATGCTGTCACAGGTTTCTTCTGTCCATGTCTGTAAAAACATTTGCATTTGCTTTAGGGTCTTTGCATCTTCTGTTACCGGGGCAAGATTTTTTAGCTGAAGTGGATCATTTGGCGTAAAGAATAATTCTTCTTGAGGGCGTGGTGCCCGAAACACGTCTTTTTGAGCAACGGATAGATCATCAGGTGCGTCGCGGAGTGTTTGTAAGGAAACATGAGACGGTGATCGTACAGAGTCAGCTGGTCCCTGCCATGGAAGTTGAGGTCGATTGTTTTTTATATAAAGCCATCCATCATCCGTTCTTACTGAACGGCCATGTGCTTCATAGTCATGCCAGTTATGTTCAGAAAAAGCGACCTGCCGGACAACGGCACTGGGTTCTTCAAGAATTGATAAAAAATTAACACCTTGCATCGTGGGGGGAATACGGACATTTGCCGCTGACAAAAGTGTGGGAGCTATATCAATCGCACTGATGAGACTCGATGTTGATTCACCCGGTTTTTTCAGCACTTTTGGCCAATAAACGATGAAAGGAGTTTTCATACCCGAATCATGCAGACGTGTTTTTGCACGTGGAAATGGTCGGCCGTTGTCAGCCATGATGATCAAGAGAGTATTGCTCAATACGTTCTGTCTTTGTAATTCATTGACCACTTCTCCGATAAATGAGTCAAACCTTGTGACTTCATTCCGGTACGATGCAAGGTCTTCACGTGTTGCTTCATCGTCAACTAAGAATGCTGGGACAGTGCCGTCTTGTCTACTGTGTCGTGGTCCATACCGCTCTTTCTTCCAATCCTTATCACCATCCCAAGACCGATGGGCATCATATGATGCAAACCAAAAAAAGAATGGTTTGTTGACAGGTCGTTCCCGTACTGTTTTTACCCAGTCGACATGACCACCCTGATTCCCTGGAACTTTTCGTCCGCTGACCAAATCAAACGCGGGAGGCTGCCCCGGACTTCCGTCTGTGGTTTTTTCGGAAGACATATGATTTTTTCCCACAAGTGCCGTGTAGTAACCAGCATCTTTAAGGAGACGGGGAAACCATGGAATGTGAGAGGCAATTGGTTGATGCAGTTCGCTCGCGCGCCCACAGTTATGGGGATACCGACCGGTAACGATGCTTGATCGACTCGGTGAGCAGCTGCTGGCCGTAAGAATCGCTTGATCAAACCGACGTCCATTGCCGGCAAGTCGATCAATGTTTGGAGTCCGAGCAACAATATGCTTGTCACCGTTTGCTTTTTGATAACACCCAATGTCATTCCAACTTACGTCATCAGCAATAAATAAAATAATATTTGGCCGCGATGGTGGAGTTGCTATCAAGGGTGTGTTGTCTAACATCGAAAAGAACACAATGAGTACGATCAGAAAGATGTACGAAGTGGTTTTCATGGCTGTATTGCTTTATAAGAAATTCGGCAGGAATCTCACTTCTGGCTGCACATCATTTTTAGCTTACTCGTGCAGCAGGCATGCTTTGGCGTTGGGTATATTCCAATCCCCCAACAGTAAAACAGTAGCATTCCATCGACAGCGGTACCATCCGGTCTGACAACAGGCTGCACGTTGTGGAATCGCCAGTGAGTATACCGTCGGGAATGAGGATACACGCTTCGTCCTACGATTCTCCTCATCGTCTGAATTCAGCTTTTTGACTCGGACCAAGCTGTTGAAACAATAGCCATACAATAGATCAAACAATAAAGAAGTCGTCCATTATCAATCTTTTCGCTTTTGATGAGTTGTTCCCTCAGTGAATCCAGCTGAAATACTTTGCTTCAAACTGTTCAGCAGATTATTTTCTTCACGCTCTTTGTAAAAACGGTCAAGTGGATAGCAACCACTTACCAATCCATGTCGTGGTGCGGTTGTACAGTCGCTAAACGTACGACAGACCTTTTTACGCGCCATCACATTTCCAGCAAGAACGTCTGCAGGAAGTTCCGGGTAAGACAGCACCATGCGTCCAAGTCCTACGGAATCAACGCCGCCCTGACGAACAACTGCTTGAGCCACATGAGGCAGCCACTCTTGTAAGTAGCTGTACCCCGAACCAATAAAAATCAAGTCGGGGTGTTGTCGTTTTAATTCAGCCGTTGCCAAAATCTGTCGTGCTACGCTGACGAGGGGATCTTCAGGAGGCTGGTAGCCATCGCTCGGTGGAAAAAAAGCTGGACGTAGGATGTGCGGATTGTAATAAGGACTCCCGGCAGTTGTACAAATGAGTCGAATACCGAGGGATTTCAGGAGTGTAAGAAACGCTGATGGTTCCTTGAGGTCGATTCCATTGCCGGTATCGTCACTACCAAAAGCGAGTCGAGGATCACCACTTTCATTGGGGATACCGATGCGATTCTTTCCTGGTTGGTAGGGAATAAAATCAAAGATGCTGACACGGACTCCAATTTCAAAGTCGGACGTGCAGCCTCGAATCCCCTCAACGATCTCTCGCAGAAATCGCGTTCGATTTTCAAAACTACCACCGAATCTTCCAGGACGATCAACAGCACTTAAGAGTTCATGACCCAGATACCCATGGCACTGTTTGATATCAACAAATTGGAACCCAGCTTTTTTGGAAAGCACGGCTGCTTGGATAAAGTCCTCAATCAGTCGTGATAGGTCATCGTCGCTCACCATGACTGAGTCATCAGTAATTCCAAGGCGGGCATCGAGTACAGGATTTCGCTGGGCGATTCGCGGCTCACTACGATCTTTCGCATTTGGTTTGGAAAAGCGGCCCGAATGAGTTAATTGCAGTCCGACCAACAGGTCACTGGAACTTGCAAAATGTGATTCATGAGTGGCGATAAGATCGGTACGCAAGGATTCGATCTCAGCTAGATTGAGTTCGTTGATGAGGAGTTGGTTGGGGTTGGCTCTTCCATCATGTCGTACAGCAATGGCCTCACCACCCCAGATCAACTTCGCTCCACTACGACCAAAATTCTGCCATCGACGCCTTGTCAGTTCAGTCGGTTTTCCATCGACCGTCCCATCCCAACCCTCCATGGGTAAGATACTGAATCGATTGCCAATCGTAACGTCATGGAAGCTGATGGATTGGGCCAGTACCGACTCGGGGCCGCTCTCTACCGTGTCATCGCAAGGAAGTTGTAGTGGCAAGTCACTTATATGGCGAGTGAATTCGGTGTGTGTCTTCAAACTCGCAACGCGTGGATAGGCCATTAGGAGTATTCCTCCAATGCGTGTCGTAGCTCACTCGCCATTGATTCCAGTATTTCAATATCTGTATGAGGACGCTTTGGTGCATCAGGATGCGTCATGTTGTGATTGATCATGCCTCGAATTTTTAAAAACATTGCAGCGGAGTGCTTATACGCAGGTGCTGGAGAACGAAACGTAAAAGCTCCGAGACGCTGCAGGAGATCATTCATCTCGTAGAATCGGGTGTCACCCGCAGCCCACATGGCGTCACGTGTTGCAAATGCATCTGGTGCAAATGTACTTAAGCCTAATAAATAGTCACTCCCGTACATGACCATATCGATCGCCAGGTCATTACCCGTAAAGACTTTGAACTCTGGCCTGATACGATTCCGCAATGCAAGTCGACGCCACTCGGGTAGGCGATGCAGTGAAGAATGCTTGGCTCCAATCGCATTCGGAATGCACATGAGTTGTTCGTAAATTTCAAGTGAGTAAATCCTACCGAAGGG
>PKCL01000353.1 GCA_002862165.1 Planctomycetaceae bacterium | reverse complement strand
TCAATTCCTGATGCCTTCATTGCACCGGCTCGCGCTGCCATGGCGAGCGTAGCCGACGGTTGTAGGGAGGCCATTCGTTGTGCTAGTTCAAAACAAGCATCTTCTTCCATGAATTTTTCCTTTCATACTTCTTATCAGTAAGAACCTGATTGACATGGCATACTTCTAGTACTGGTACGCCATCATAAAGTACTGCTGGCATAAAGTACTACTGGCGTAAATTTAGAAATGAACCATCCGTTTACAGATAATACCACGGTGATAAAAAGGAGTTTGGATGGCAACTGGACGAATCGGACTTTGGCTAATCGGTGCAAAAGGTGGCGTCGCCACGACCGTCATGACCGGACTTGCAGCCATGAACCGAGGATTAGTGGAACCCATTGGTTTAATCACTGAAACCTCAGCATTTCATCCGCTTAATCTCGCCCATTGTAGTGATATTGTTGTTGGTGGACATGATATCCGTGACGAGGGCCTACTCAATGAGGCGCGTCGTATGTGGACAGTCAGTCGAGCAATTTCACCAGACATACTAGAATCGGTCACACCTGATCTTCTGGATATTGAAACTCGCCTTCGTCCAGGAACTGTCTTGGCTGCTGGAAAATCTATCCAAGCCATAGCTTCTTCACCAGAATCGAAAAAAGGAACAACGCCACGAAGTGTGATTGATCAAATTCGGGAAGATATTGTTGATTTTGCAGATACAAATGATGTTGATCGCATTATTGTCGTCAACCTGGCATCAACTGAACCTCCATGGTCATTGCCTATTCCCAATAACTTTGACGAACTTTCGCCTCTCCTTGAAAAGCCCACAGACTCAAGTCCCCTGCCTACGAGTAGCCTCTATGCCATCGCAGCTTTTGAGGCAAATGCTGCTTACATCAATTTTACGCCTTCTACAGGGGCAACACCGCCCGCAATCAACGAACTTGCCCAAAGCTTATGCCTACCGCATGCTGGCTGTGATGGAAAAACGGGTGAAACATTACTCAAGAGTGTTCTTGCACCAATGTTTCGTGATCGCCACCTCAGTGTCAAAAGTTGGGTAGGTCACAACATTTTTGGCAATCTCGATGGCAAAATACTTGACAATCCTTCGAATAAGGCCGCTAAGGTGAAAAGTAAAGACCATCTACTTGCGAGTCTTTTGCCAACAACACCACAAACACTTGTGTCTATTGAGTTTATTGAAAGTCTTGGTGACTGGAAAACTGCTTGGGATCATATCCATTTTGAGGGATTTCTTGGTACGCCCATGACCATGCAATTTACATGGCAAGGCTGTGATTCTATTTTGGCGGCGCCTCTGGTGATTGATCTCGTTCGACTAGTAGATCGCGCCCGGCTGGCTGGCGAGGCCGGTTCCCTGCCTTGGTTGGCAAGTTTTTTCAAAAGTCCACTAGGTTGTACAGAACAGGGTTTCGCAGCACAGATGAACATGCTTCACGATTGGGTAAAAAAAAGTTCAGTCCAACCTTAAAATAGACTTTCTGCCGTAAAAAAGCATCTTTGTGTTCACTGAATGTTCTCTCTATCGGCCTCTCAAATGCCGTCTTATGCAATTTCTCAGACGCATGAACACAGTGAAGATCTGGTTTTTCAGAGAGAAAATTACCATTTTTTTTAAAAATTTTTTGTGATTTCTCTTGACAGTAGAACACAAAATTACTGAAAACTTGTACTTCATGCATGTGATGTATGTGCTTGCACATCATGACAGCATGGTAACGTCGACTCCTTCCAAGATTCAGCACCCCAAGGAAGCAGTCGGTTCATTTCATGGGGTGCTACTGGCAAGGAGCCATTCAATGGCCAAGAAGAAGGCTGCAAAGAAGAAGGTCGCCAAGAAAAAGGTAGCCAAGAAAAAGGTTGCTAAGAAAAAGGTAGCCAAGAAGAAGAAAGTAGCCAAGAAAAAGGTTGCTAAGAAAAAGGTTGCTAAGAAAAAAGTAGCCAAGAAGAAAGTTGCCAAGAAGAAGAAGGCTGCCAAGAAAAAGGGCCACGCCTAATCCGTCTTTGACGTGACTGAAGGCGGTTTCCATCTACCGTTCCTGGTGTACGAATATTTTATTCGAACTCAGTGACCAACGATGGCAAACATGCCATTGTTCTGACGAGAAAGGCCGGCCCGGGCTCTTGGGCGCCCGGGCCGGCCTCATTTTATTGGTCGATAGATTTTCTGATCATTCCAGCTTGATGCGTATCCATGAATGTCGAAATGCCAAAAGTCGACACTGCAGCCGAACTCCAACGAAGTGAATTTTTACTTATCGGATGCCGGCATGGCAGTGAGGCTGCTCTTGAGATTCGACAAAAAATTGCTTTCCCATTATTTCGAAAATCGTACTGGAGAAAAGGTCTCGTAACGTTTCGAGTACCCTCACTAACTCTGACAAACTCACAGTGGAACGACTTTAGAATTCCAACTGATGTTCTGGATAATCTCGTTTTTGGCCGAATTGGAATTCGTTCACTCGGACAGGTCACCGGCCAAACTGAAGAAGAACGTATTACTGCTACCCACCAGTTACTCACATCAATACGCTTTCAAAATGTTCATGTGTGGAAACGTGATCCTCGTCTGAACGTTGATACTGAATCCATTCACCGTAAACTCACCGACTCTCTCATGAGTCTCAATGAGAAACTTTTTCTACCCACCACCCACCTCATACTGAACTGTGTTGTTGATTCTGAAGATCGATGGTGGATTGGTGTACACAGCGATGAATCTCGAGGTGCCCAATGGTCTGGAGGTTACTATCCGAACCAGATTCCTGCTCATAAAATTTCTCGAGCATGGCTGAAGCTCGATGAAGCCATCGCCCGTTTCGAAATTCACTTCCATCCCGGTGATCGTGTCTGTGAACTTGGAGCCGCTCCAGGAGGGGCCTGCCAGCGCCTTTTAGAAGCCGATCTCGAAGTGGTCGGCGTTGATCCAGCCGCAATCGATTCTCAGATTGCCAGACATCCGCGTTTCACACATTGGAAAAAACGTGCTCGAGACATCAAAATGAAGAGTTTTTATGGTTTTGATTGGATTCTGACTGATATGAATATTGATCCTGCCAGCACGATGACAGCTCTGGAACGAATTCTTGTATCACCGTCACTTCGACCACAAGGAATCATTGCAACACTCAAACTTTCTGATGTATCAATTGCTGAAAAAATTGGTGACTGGTGTGCCTCATTCGGTTCATGGGGTTACCAGACTCGGGTTCAACAGCTTTCAACAGGTGGTCAGGAAATCTGTCTCGTAGCGCAGAAAGCTTGTGATCACAAAAGTAAATAAGATGATTCAACTCATAGTGGAAACATCACTTTTCCAGATCGATGAAGGATCAGTCAGGCTGCCTGCAAACACCGCTAATGTCTCATGTGGTGTTTCAATAAGGAGATAACCTGCTTCATCAATACCTTTGCAGAAACCCATAAGCGTTGTCTCTTGTCTAACTATTTCACCATCAACTTTCTTGTTTGTACCTCTACACACGACATCAAAAATTTTGATAAATGTATCCGTGAGACTGCAGTATGCTTTGTATCTATCAAGAAAAGACTGTCGTTTTGAAGGACTCATTGCATCACTTATATTTTTTTCAATGTGTGGAATAAGAATTTCAAGAAGATCATTGTGTGAGATAGATGCTCCTAAAACGTCAGGTATGGTAATCAGTCGGTCCCGAAGGGCCAGGGGGGCATCGTCTTTCGAACCGTCTGTATTGATCCCAATACCAATAAGTAATTTTTGTGTTGTTGTAGCCTCTACTAACAAGCCAGCGAGCTTCCTCCCTTTTATTTCAATATCGTTTGGCCAACGCACCAAGGGTTTTAAGTCTGGATGAAGTTGTTGCAGAGACTCCGCGACGGCAAGGCCACATGCAAGTGACCAAAGTGGAAGAATACCTCCTGTTACGTTCCCTGCTGTTGGCAGTTTGGCAATAAATGTCATTGCTAGACTCCCTGACGGTTGCCACCACCCTGCACCACGACGACCGCGACCCTTTCGTTGATGAGAAGCTAGGACTAAAGCTGGGAGTTGTGTTGCTGGATCTGTAGCAAGTGCTCTTGCTCGATCCATTGTCGACGGAAGTTCTGTGTGACACTCGATGGTCTTCAGTGATGTCACCCGTTGCAGATGTTCGCTGTTGACGTGCTGTCTCATCGGTTCCTGTCCTGAATTATAATGCGTATCCGTAATCGTTCATCTTGACGTGTAAGGCGGTGGAAGAAATGGCATTTTCACCGAGATGAGCGACCAATAAAAACCCTTGGTTTTGAACCATCTGAAAATTCTGTCAAAGAGGGAAGTCTACGCTATCTAAAGACCATAGCATGGTGTGGGAGAAGTAATGGTACGCTGGCGATATTGACCCGTATCCCGTCTGCGCGGTAACCACCAGGTAAGAGTTGGGGTCAGATATTCAGAAACATCTGGATGGCTCCAGCCAATTCCCGCTGCATGGGTCGACGACCGCGTGCGAGTACCGCTCTTTTCACTCATTGTTTTGGTTGCTGGCATATCTGTGTTCATTGCAGATACAAATACTGCTGCGCAGACCGTACAGTTACCACCTCCTGCGAGTTCGTCTCTCGACAGAATCGCACAGGCGTCACCGTATGGATATCCGCTTTCACCTCCACCTCCTGCCTGGGATCCCTATGGACCACAGGCAAGCCAGATTTACCCTGTGCCTGCGACAAACCCCGGAACAAATCCTCCACCAACATGGGCCACCTCAGCCGTGAACGGACAACCTGGTTACCCAGGCTATTCAACGGCACCACCGCCTATCGTTCCAAGTAATCCATCATCCACACTGCCGGTTGGCTATCCTCAACCACCGACACAGCAAAGCGAATGGTTTCAACAGACCTACCAGCAGTCCACCCAGGCATATCAGGGTGTGCGAGGAAGTTGGACCTACATTCTGGGAACCGGTCGAGGAAACTCTGTCGCTGTCAATGAACTCGATACATCGGCTACTTTCGCTCTTCCATTTTTTATGAATTCACCAGCGAATATCAATCGAGCCCCACTCCTAATCACCCCCGGTTTTGGCATGCAATTGTGGGGTGGTCCTGTAAGTACGGTAATGAATAATGGACAACCTTTTAGTCCCCAACTCCCAGGGAACACCTTCGACAACTTTCTTGACGCAGCATGGAATCCACAATTTACGCCACTTTTTGGTGCAGAATTCGGACTTCGAGTGGGCTTCTATACTAACTGGGATGTTCTTGTTGCAGATAGCTGGCGTGTGATGGGACGTGCTATTGGCACATTGAATATGACGCCAACTTTTCAAGGCAAACTGGGTGTCATCTACCTTGATCGAAACCAGGTGAAAATCTTACCTGCTGTTGGATTTACCTGGACACCCAATGCAACGTCTCAATATGACATATTTTTTCCAGCTCCACGCGCTATGTGGCGTTTCGGACAAACCCGTCGACATTCATGGTGGAGCTATGTTGCCGGCGAATATGGTGGTGGTGCTTGGACCTTTCGAAATGTAAATGTCGGTGGTTCAAAAGGGTTTATCCAGAGATTTGACTACAACGATATTCGACTTTCTCTCGGGACAGAGTGGGTACCTCTGGCAACGACAGGATTCTCTGGAAATTTTGAGATTGGTTACGCTTTTTACCGTCAACTTTTTTATGTTAACGGCGTTGATGATCCTCGCTATGGAGTACGACAAATTGTTGATCTCCCAAGCACTATTATGTTTCGGTTAGGCCTTGCCTACTAACGCATGTGGAGAAGAACATGACTTCTCAAAAGCGTCGTGACATATCATGGTTGCTTCTCATCGTATGCCTCGCCTTTCA